>CAYNJK010000012.1:13221-20062 GCA_964397575.1 uncultured Saprospiraceae bacterium | reverse complement strand
CTGTAGTGTCTACAACGGAATCCACCAGTAACCTATACATGCATCGCTCTGTTATTCCGGAATGGCAAAGACGTATTAATCCTTTGACATAGAGATCTTCTGGAATAGAATGATTGAGCGGAATACCTCTAGCAGCCATTAGTTGGTATACTTGCTGAAAATGTTCCAATTCTTCTATACCAGTTTCTATAAGTTCAGGAAGAATTTCGATTCTATCTGGATACTTAGCCACAAAACTCATTGCCATAGAAGATGCTTTGCGTTCGCAATCTGCATGGTCTTGCAAGAACTTGTCGAAATCTTGCATAACAGCATCTAACCATTCTTGCTTGCTATCAGAAGCAAGATCTAAATTGAGTTTCATACTTAGAGGGAGAGAGGGTAGATGTTAGTTATTCAACATAAAGATGACATATAACAAGACCAATAAGCAAAGAGTTACACCAATCAATATCGTGTAAAACTTTTTCTCTTGTCTTTGATTTACAACCTCTTCTTTTTGCTTTTTGAGAGACTTCCTTGATCTTCTTCCTTTTGCCATTTTCCTATTTTTATAGTGACTAATATAGTAAAGTCAAACTAAATCTGATAAAGAAAAAGCTTGTCAGCATCAAAAATAGGTTAATATCTCTTTTTGTGTTCGTAATATTCTATTATAGTCTCATCCACCAAAATATCTCTTGGTCTCAGAGCTTTCTTTAATCTTATGCCTTCCAGTGTTCTACAACGGCTCAGAGCGACATATGTCTGTCCATGATCAAAAGCACCTCGTCCCAGATCGATGACGACTTTATCAAAAGTCTTTCCCTGGGACTTATGAATAGTTATTGCCCAGGCCAACTTAAGTGGATACTGTGTAAAAGTGCCGGCAATTCTAGTTTTGAATCTATCTACATTCTCAGAGTCTACTTCGTACTTGAGCAACTCCCATTCTACTTGTTCTACTTCGATGTTCTTAAGCTCGCCATTCTTTACTACTGCTACGACAATGGAGTTATAACTCAGATCTACTACTCTGCCTATGGTCCCGTTTACATATTCGCCTTCTGGATGATTTTTTACAAACATTACTTGAGCATCTTGCTTTAGTACAAGGAATACATCAGCAGGACTCACTTTAGGATTAAACTCACCTGACAACTTGGCTTTGTATTCATAACTGTCGCCTTCCAAGTTCTTTAGTCTATCTGTATTAATGCTATTTACAGTTGCATTTGTACTGCATAAGGTAATGGCAAGGTCATCTTCATCTTCGGAGTCTTGGTGTCGGGAATTGATTTCTTCCATGTCATCGTAATCAAACTGTCTTGTTCTAATATTATCTAGCAACTGAATGAAATGGCGCTCAGTCTGTCTGTAGACTGTAAGTAATTCTATCATTCGAAGATTAATTTCCTCGAAGACTTTTGCTGCAAAGAAATAAGGACTGCCATACTTTTCTTTGAGAAGCTTTCTTTCGAACTGGCTAGCTACGACAGGCGGAAGCTGAAACAAATCACCAAAGACTACAAGTTGCACTCCACCAAATGGCTGGTTCTTTTCTATATTTATTCTTAGGAAAATATCTATACAGTCTATCATATCTGCCCTAACCATCGAAATCTCGTCGATGATAAGCAACTTTAGTTTTTTGTAGAATCTGTGGTTCTTCCTCTTCGTCAGCTCATAGGGGTCTATCATCTTAGGTGGCAACTTGAAGAAGGAATGGATAGTCTGACCGCCTACATTTAGAGCTGCAATACCTGTCGGTGCTAGTACAGCGGCATTCTTTTTAGTGGTTTGCTTTAGAATATTTAATAAGGTAGACTTACCAGTACCCGCTCTACCAGTTATAAATACATTTTCATGATGATTCTCTACTAGATCAAGAATAGCCGAGAATTCCTCATTAAGTCTTATAGGATTTTTACCAAACAAAGAATCAGATTTGCTTAAGGAAATAAGCTACAACAGGCAAGTGATCACTATATCCACCTTGATATACATCGAAGTTAAACGTACGCTTGGGATAGCCCTTGTATTTCCCCTTTGTCTCCAACAAGAATTTCTTATTGAACACGACTGCCTTTTGGAAATGAAAATTCTCATCTGATTTGCGTAATAAACCTTCGCTTACTACAATCTGGTCAAACAAACTCCATCTGTCTCTATAGGCTGTTGTACCATTCCCATTCTGATAGATGTCGTACATAGGATTGTAGAACTCCCCTTCATCCACTTTTTTATATTTTCTTTTTGCATTCATGCACTGAGTTAGACTCTTATTATCGGGGTTATCATTCAGATCACCCATTACGATAAGCCTTGCACTTGGATCATCTAAAAGCAGTGAATCTAGAATACCTCTATTGACCTTGGCCGCTGCTTCCCTTTTCCATGCACTGCGTTTTTCCCCGCCACCTCGTGAGGGCCAATGATTGACAGTAATATGAATTTTCTCACCAAATAACAATCCAGTGTATAAAACAACATCCCTGGTATACCTCCTATCTGAATCATCTTCTTCTTCATCTGCATCAAGACTAGCTTGATCTTTATCGTCAGTTGTCAGATCTTCACTTTCGTAAGCTCCTTTGTCAAATATATTTACTGTGTAAGCAGATTGGGCAATATGATCGTAGTTATCCTTATCATAGATCATAGCGACATCTATACCCCTTTTGTCTTTTGACTGGTGATGAAGGACAGCATAGTTTCTAGATTTTAACAGTGGATGTGCGACAACATCTTCCAAAACCTCACGATTCTCTATTTCAGAAACACCTAACAATGAGAGGCCTTCTGGACAGAGTTCCTTACCTAATAGAGAGATTACAGAAGCTACATTTGCGATTTTTTCATTGTACTTCTCTGGTGTCCAAGCTTTCTTCCCTTCTGGCAGAAATTCTTCATCATCGATGAGGGTATCATTCTTAGTATCGAATAGATTCTCGACATTATAAAATCCGACAGATATAGGTAAAAACTGCGAATCTTGTCCTGAAAGCGATACACAAAAACCAACTAATAATATAATATGTAAATACTTCATTTTTTGGTCATTATGCCTACTTAAAATTAATCTTTCTGTTAGTCGAAAATCCTAAATTAAACTAACTTAGCCATATACTGAAACACATAATGAGAGCATTTTCGTTTTTTATAATCCTGATTTTTATTTTGCTTAATCCTCTGGTAACATCAGCGCAATATATAAAGGGTAAAGTTCTGGATGAAGTCAATACAAATAGCATTGCGAATCAAGAAATCCAAATCAATGGAAAGGCTTTTGTCACAGATCAGTCAGGGAAGTTTCTGGTCTTCAATGATTTCCCTGAAGATGAATTAAAGCTCACTATATCGAATGATAACTTCGAAGAGTTTACACTATCTATAGAAAACACCAGACAGGACTTGGAATTAGGACTGATATTTCTGGAGGCGAAACAGTCCAGTGATACTAGGGCTGATGTTCAGAATTATGCAGTTAACAGAGATTATGTAGATAATTATGATTTTGACTCAGAGGTCTCAGGGTTGTTATCGGCTGCATGGGATCCATTTGGATCAGTAGCAGGATATAATTTTGGAGTAACAAGGTATGCTCCTAGAGGTATGTCACAAAACCATTCCTCTATCTATCTAAATAACGTTCCATTTAATAATCTCGACGATGGGCGCTATTTCTTCAGTTTATGGGGAGGACTTAATGACGCTTTCAGATCATCTTATTCAGAACATGGTCTAAATACCACTGATTATTCTATGGGTGCATTTGGTGGGGTGGAAGACATAGACCTCAGAGCCACAAATCAAAGAGCTGGAACTAGATTGTCTGTAGATTACTCTAATAGAAGCTACACTTATAGAACTATGTTGTCGCACAACAGTGGTGTACAAGACAATGGTTGGTCATATGCTTTTACAGTTTCCAGAAGATGGGGTAATGGAGGGTTCGTAGAGGGTACGTACTACGACGGCTATGCTTATTATGGATCGGTAGACAAAAAAATAAACGATAAGCACAGTCTCAATTTCTTAGCTTTTGCATCTCCTACAGTAAGAGGTAGACCTGGTAACTCCACCCAGTTTGTATATGATCTAGTAGGCAATGGGGCCGAAAACTCTGACAACTTTTACAATCCAAATTGGGGGTTTCAGAATGGCAAGGTTCGTAATTCAAGAGAATACAGGACCCATCAGCCAGTATTTATGCTTAGGCATGATTTCAATATTAGTGATAATACTACCTTGACCACCTCTGCAGCATTGGTAACAGGAAAATTCGGTTCTACAAGAATAGGCTGGTTAGAAGCAGCGGATCCGAGACCTGATTACTATGGCAATCTGCCGTATGATAATGCAGAACTTCTGAGTAGTAGTGACTTGGAACGACTTACAGAAATCTATCAAAATACTTCTTCTAGTCAGCTAAATTGGGATGAACTCTACCAGATAAATAGAGAGAGACAATACGATGTAGTAGATAACAATACAGGACAAACAAGACAAGAAAATATCTCTGCATATGTCCTTGAAGAACAACGCTTCGATAATAGAAAGATGGTCTTCAATACAAATCTGGTACACCAACTGTCTAGCAACATGAGCTTGAAATCTGGTGTCACCTTTCAGTATGATCGTAACCATAACTTCAAAGTATTGGATGACTTGCTAGGTGGTGCTCATTATTTAGATGTAGATGGATTTGCCCTAAGAGAATCTCAAGACAACAGTTTCATACAGAACGATCTTTCGCAACCCAATAGATTATTAAGTGAAGGAGATGTTTTTGGGTACAACTACTATAAACATATACAAAACGCAAATGCTTGGAGCACTTACAGTGTTTCATTACCGAAGATAGACATCAATGTCAGTGGCATGATTGCCAATACAAGGTACTGGAGAGAAGGCCTAGTAGAAAATGGAAAGTTCCCGGGTGAAGGAGAAGGTCTGAAATCACTGGGCAATTCAGAAGTTGCCTCATTCTTGCATGGAACAGCTAAATTGGGACTGGTTTACAAGATCAATGGACGTAATTACATATACGGTAATGCTGCATATATGACCAGAGCACCATTCAGCAGAAATGCTTTTGAATCTGCTGATACGAGGAACAATTTTGTACCTATCTTGGAAAACGAAAAGATCTTAGGTGGAGAGTTAGGCTATATACTCAGACATCCTAAGGTCAATGCAAGAATTACTGGTTTCTATACCAGAACCACTGATGAAATCAGATCTTCAAAATTCTTCCTTGACAACTTAGAAAACACCATAAGTGCATTCGGAAACCTACTCACTTCAGGAATAGAAACAGTAAATTATGGAATGGAGCTAGGTATAGATTACAAACTAAGTTCTACCTGGTCAGTAAAGTTGGCCTCAGCATTGGGAGAATACTATTTTGATTCTAATCAACAAACGACTTTTACTATAGATAATTCTGGAATTCCAGCTAATGAAGGAAACTTTGAAACAGCTTATACACAAGGATTTAACTTAAGCGGAATTCCACAAGTAGCCAATTCTTTGGAATTGCGTTATGACAGTCCAAATTATTGGTTTGCGACTTTATCTGTTAGTCATTTTGATGATATATACATAGACGCAAATCCGATAAGAAGGACGACGACAACTACTGATGCCATCTTAGCTCTTACTGAGACAAAAGATTACACAGGCCCTTCGAAAGAGGAAGTTCTAACTTCAATAGTACAACAAGAAAAGTTTGATCCATTTTTTAAAGTAGATTTCTATGCAAGGAAAAGCTTCAGATGGGATAAAGCAAGAGACTATAGACTGGCTGTATATGTCAGCGTAGAAAACTTACTAAATGACACAAACAATAGGATAGGCGGATTTGAACAATTGAGGTTTGACTACGAAGGGTTAGATCCTAATAGATGGGCACCAAGATACTTTTATGCCTATGGAACGCTATACCGTGTCGGTGCTACATTTTCATTCTAGTAAATAACAATCAACTCACGATGAGATTTATCCAATATTTTCCGTTCCTCCTGCTTACTTCTATTTTAGCTGCCAGTTGTGTAGATAGAGATTTTGCAGAGCCACCTTTTCCAGTCGAAGAAGAGATAAACATTACATCTGATCAGTTAATCACTATCCAAGAAGTAAAAGATCTCAGATCAGCAGGAGAAGAATTCCATAACATTGCAATGGACAAGTACATCAGGGCTACTGTAGTCGGTGATGATCAGTCTGGTAATATTTTCAAAACACTTATTATCCAAGATGAAACAGGCGGCATTGCCATTATTATAGATGAGGTAGAATTGTGGAACAGGTTTTTTGTAGGTAAAGAAGTTTTTATCAATCTAGAAAACATGTGGATAGGTGACTTCAATAATCTACCTCAGCTTGGTTTTGAACCTGTAAATGAAGGCATTGCAAGAATCCCTGCAGAACTACTAAATGACGTTATAACAATAGGTGAAACACTAGGAGCGCCAGCTCCTGCAGTTAAGACCATAGGTTCACTGACTGAAAACGATCTTAATACACTAATAAGGATAGAAGACGTACAATTTGTTACTGGTTCAGCAAATGCACTATATGCTAATTCTTCTACTGATCTGCCTTCCAGCGTCAATAACTTCTTAGAAGATTGTAATGGCAATGAAATAATAGTAAGATCAAGTGGCTTTTCTTCATTTGCAGATGAACTTACACCAGATGGCAAAGGAAGCATTACGGCGATACTGGGTATTTTTGGGAATGACTTACAACTAACAATAAGAGACTTAGAAGACGTAGAACTGAATGATACCAGATGTGGGGAAGGCGTAACCATACCTGAAGAGCAAGTAATAAGTGTCGCAGATCTTATCGCAAG
>CAYNJK010000012.1:0-13121 GCA_964397575.1 uncultured Saprospiraceae bacterium | reverse complement strand
AAGGCGTAACCATACCTGAAGAGCAAGTAATAAGTGTCGCAGATCTTATCGCAAGAAGAGTTGCAGACGTAGAAACGGTCATAGAAGAAGATATTTATGTGAGTGGGATAGTTGTTTCTAGTGACGAAACAGGTAATGTCTTTAAGACTATTGTCGTGCAAGATGAAACGGGTGGCATAGCGATTCTAGTAGATCAGTTCGACTTATATCAGACTTTCGAGATAGGAACCTCAGTATATGTCCATCTCCAAGATTTATTTGTATCTGACTTTAATGGATTACCACAGGTAGGTTATCCGCCTAGCAGTGAGGACGTAAAAAGAATACCCGAAAATCTAGTTAGCAATGTTATTCTTAGAGGCAACCAAGGTTTTACTCTCAGCCCTAGATTAACAACTATTTCTCAACTTGATGCATCTATGCTGAATACTTATGTCGTTTTTAGTGATATAGAATTTCTAGAGAACTCATTTGGAGACACCTATGCGGATGGGGCTAATCAACAATCTCGAAATCATACCATGATGGATTGTGATGGCAATGAACTCATTCTGAGAACTTCTGGTTTTGCAGACTTCGCCGATGAAAGAATACCAGAAGGAAATGGAACTGTGACCGGTGTCCTTCAGATTTTTGGAGACACATATCAAATTTTTATAAATTTCCCACAAGATGTTGACTTCAACAATGACAGATGCGATGGTTCTGGAACTGGTGGCGGCGGCGGAGGGGGCGGTGGCTCCGATGAAGGCTTTGATGTAAGATTTGATACGCAACAAGATTTTGATGTAATAGATATAGATGGCTGGCTCAATGTTGCTAACAAGGGAAGTGGTCTATGGATAAAGAGAAGCTTTAATGGTAATGGCTATGCAGAAGTTAGAGCTTTCCAAGATCCAGATCCAGAAACAGATGCTTGGTTGGTTAGCCCTCAAATAAATACAGCTGACAGGAATACACTAAGCTTTATTACTGCAAATTTCTTTTTTGTTCATGAAGGGCTATCTATATTATATTCTCAAGATTTTACTGGAAATATAGCTGATGCATCTTGGAACAGTCTCTCAGCTACACTTGCTGACGCTAATTCAGGTGATCACACCTGGATAGAATCTGGTCAGATAGATTTGAGCTCTTTAGGAAACATTCATATAGCATTTAGATATCAGGGCACTTCATCAGCGAACACATCCACGTTCAGATTAGATGACATTCTGATCAGATAATAGTGGCAGAAAAAGACTTCTTTAGGTTTAAGAAATTTAAACTTAAGAATAGAGACGCGGCATTAAAGATAAATGTAGATGGTGTTTTACTTGCCGCTTGGGCAGAATTAAGTACAAATGAAACTGTTCTAGATATTGGAACAGGAGGTGGCGTTATAGCTTTTATTCTAGCCTATGATTATCCAAGTTCAATAATCTACGGAATAGATAATCATACTGCATCCATAGAGGAAGCTAAATATAATTTGTCCATAAATACTTGCCAGAACATTTCTTTTGAATTGTGCAGACTACAACAATTTGAGGCTGTTATGACATTCGCTCACTTGATATGTAATCCGCCTTTCTTTACTGGGATGAGTTCGAATAATGCTAAGCATGACAATACTTTAAAACTGGAAGAGCTTTTCTCACATTCTAAGAGGTTACTTAGTGAGAATGGCAGACTGACCTTAATCATTCCATATGAAAAACATGGTGAAGCAATAACACTTGGTGAGACTTTTGAATTTGGCCTTGCAAGAATGTGTAAGGTAAGAGGTAAGAAAGATGGTTCCTATAAAAGATGCTTAATGGAATTTACCCTAAGTAAATCTTTTGATTTCTTGTCTGATGAAATGTACATCAGAGAATCTGCTTCATCTAGTCAACAATACAGTGATGCATACATGAATCTCACTAAGCATCTATATCTGAATTTCTAGCAGTATTAATTAAAAATAGCTATCGTTTCAGTTACAGCAAAGTTTTCATTAGACAGCTTAAGAACATATAGCCCACTGGGAATAGCGTCAGGAAATTCTAATTCAACTTCCTTAGCCTGGAAAATCAAGGGCTGAAAAGTACTTTGATAAACAATACGTCCACTGAAATCGTGAATAGAAATTTCATGTAGATCAAACTCATCAGTATTGTATTCCACCATTACTCTGTCAGGGTTTACTATGACATTTCTGATGTCAAGATTTGTAAGAGGCGTACCAGTACACCAACCAACTATATTCTGAAAAGAATTATTTGCATTGAGTCTTCCTCGGGAAACTGTTTGTTCCAAAAATTCATTTACATCAACGCCTTCCATTATGGCGTCTTTCACAAAAAGAGCGGTACCACTAGGGTCGTCTCTTAGCATATCTTTAAATTTGGGACAATCAATAGAAAATAGTAGCGCAGCTACACCAGCCACATGTGGAGCTGCACCTGAGGTTCCATTGATAGTAGAATAATCGTCGGCAACAGTAGTAGTGAATACATTTTCTCCAGGGGCTCCAATATCTATATTTATAGGACCAAATCCAGATTCTCTTACCTTCAAATCACTTTCATTTGTACTTGTAACTGCAATAAGATAATCACTTGTGCATAAGCTAGGAAGATCACCTTCTGTATCTACGTTGATTATTGCATTAGGTGCTGCACCTATATTAAGGATACCGACTTCGCCAGCAAGATTGTAGAACTCACACCAGTCAGGCGCATGCTCAGGAAATTGTCTATCTATACCAGCAGATAGATTACTTACAACAATATTTGCACCTCGCTGACCATTTGACTCAAGGTAAGCCCGCTTCATCATTATGATATAAGACATGGCTTCTTCGATTTCACCTATAAAATCTACGCCACTTATAGGTAATATTTTGATATTCCAATTGACCCCTGCAACTCCTTCACCATTATTTCCCTCTGCTCCAACTACTCCTACAACTTTGGTCCCATGAGGTAATAAATTATGTCTCCCGGTCCCTGTATCGACATTGTATCCGATATAGTCATCTATAGTTCCATTACCATCATTATCTATTCCATCATCAGGAATTTCAGCTTGATTAACAAACCAGTTTGCTTCTAAGTCTACATGATCAATCTGAAAACCATCGTCTAAAATAGCCACTACGATATCATCACCATTACCAGTGGTACCACCAGTAGTTTGCTCCCAAACAGCGGGCATTTCTAAAATTTCCATATTCCACTGGCTGGAAAACGAAAAGTCATCTGGTCTGAGATCTCTTTTAGAAAGTTGCTGATCTCTGTAAATATTAATTGGTTGTAGACTTGTAGTAAGTTCTTGCACTTCTTCCAGACTCATGGAAGATTCAGAAATTAGATTTAGAAGATGAAGTTGATCACTTATTTTCTTTACCAGAAAGTTGCTTTGCTTAGTCGCAGTGAATGAATCATATTTTTCTTTTGACAACTTTATTATCCATCGTTCTGAGTTGAGTTCAGAAACCGTTTGTGCCTTTATAATACCACAAGTAAGGAAGACAAATAATAAAGTAAATCTTAGCATACTACTATTTTAACGAAGTTATCTGAAATTGCAATTAAAGGCAATTACTCACTTTCGACTATAACCAAGCTATTCTTATAGGATTCTATGCGACTAATCTTACTAATACCATATTGCGCTAAATCAGAAACTAATTCCCAACCCTTATCAGATCCAGGAGTAAATCTGTACAATTTGCTATTATGTCCCATAAGAAAGGTACCATCATTCAATAATTCGAAGTCTTCTGCACCTTCTAGAGTCTGAGTGATGATGGTACTTTTACTTGTCAATGTATTATACGATTTAAGATACCAATCGTTTTCTCCTAGCTTATGAACAAATAGTAAATTACCAGCCTTGTCTCTTTTAAGACATCTACCGACCTTGTCGAGAATAATCTTACGTCGTTCGCTTATTGCATCTGCAACTGCAAGATTATGATGGGGAGCTTCCACTAAGAATATACCAACTGTTGTTTCATCTAGCCAAGTATGATAGCCAATATTGGAAGTATTATTAAGGTAGCGCTTTGCGTAACCAATGCCATCGATAGGGTAGATACTTAATGTTTGGGTCTTGTCATCACTTTCTACCCTTACCACAGAAAACGCATCTTTGTTCTCAACTGGAGTAGGAGAGTATTCTTTCTCAGGCGTATAAGTAATCCTGGTCAAGGTTTTATCAAATAAGTCAAACTTAGCAATCTCTGTCTGCTCGGAATCATAATAATCAGTACTGAAATAGATGACCTTATCTCCGAAATATTTAGGTTGATTATTATATCCCTCCTTATTGAAAGCTGTCAAAAACTGAGGAGACTTTAAGCGTATGTCTTTTGCAACTCTAGAGACCGTAAAGTGATAAATATTACTGGTCGGCAATTGAGCCGAAAGTACAATGGGAAACAGAACTAAGAGAATTGCTTTATTTAACATCTGCTGATTTAAACATTCTATCGAATCGGATACCATCTTTCATACTAGAGTTCTTAGTGGAAAACCAAATGAAAAGCGGTTTCCCTACTATGTGATCATGAGGCACAAACCCCCAATTTCGGGAGTCTTCACTGTTGTGGCGATTATCCCCCATAGCCCAAAAATAATCTTGCTTGAAGGTATATGATGTGGCTTCAGAACCATTAATATAAAACTTTCCATTTTCCTCTTTGTATTCATTGTCTTCATACACATCTATGATACGTCTGTAGAAAGCAATATTGTCTGTGGACAATTGGACTGATGCGCCAGCTTTGGGTATCCAGACTGGGCCATAATTATCTATGGTCCAACCACTAGTAATTTTAGGATCGTGAGGAAATAAATTTCTAGGTTCAGGAGAGTGAACGACGTAATCGGTTTGGAATCCGATGGACTCCAATTTAGCTTTTTGATCTTCACTAATAAAATACCCTTTACTGCTTCTGTCTGTTCTTGTATCTCCAATGCCCCATTCATCTAACTTTTGTTTATTTACGCCATTAGCAGGAGCTTGGAGACGATTATCGAACTGCATGTGAGAAGGATTAATTCCTTTTTGCCCATTTATAAAGATTTGACGGTTGACCACTCGTAGTGTATCACCTGGAATAGCTACACATCTCTTTATATAGTGGTCTTTTTTATCTATCGGCCTTACTACAAAGTCATTGTTACTTACCTTACTTGCAAGTTGAGGATCATAAGATAGATATGCCTTTTTTCGTCGGACTTGACCGACAGTATAAGATCTTACATCTGTGATATAAACAGAATCACCCACTGGCCAGTTAAAAACGATAGGCTTATTGCGCTCTATATTTTCAAGGGCTGGAAATCTATGATACTTAAGACTAGGCTTCTTAAGGTATGACTCAGTTTTTATACCAGGAATGCGATTATGCAATAGGGGAATCATGGCCAAAGTCATAGGTGTTCTTATACCATAACTCGCTTTGGAAACAAATAGAAAATCACCCACCATTAATGAGCCTTCCATAGATGGCGTAGGAATTACGAAAGCTTCTATTAGAAACATTCTTATAAAAGCTGCAGCAAAAACTGCAAAAACTATTGACTCTACCCACTCTCTGATAAATGACTTCTTATAAGGACTCTTTTCTAACAGCCTATTCAGTCTGGCTGAGTCCTTATTGGCTCTAAGTTCCTTGACTTCGTTCAAAAAGGCTTTCTCCTTCGTATAATTCGGTCCATCATAGACTGCAGTAGGATTTTTTGCCAGCCAAGCAAAGGAAAGTGGGGCATACACCACTGCACCTGCACTATGACCCAAACCATACTTTTTGAATGACCGAACAAGATTGACAGCCATACCGGCAAATATGAAGATATTGACAATCGGGATAAGCAATAAGACTGGCCACCAGCTGGGACGACCTATTAACTTCGCCCATTCCACAAAGTTCTTGCCTGGGATCAACCCATTTATGGCAGGAACATCTGCTTTAGGAAATAATAGATATAAGCTTATACTTAATAAGACATAAGAAACCAATAAGAAAATAAGTACTGACACTGTTAAATTTTAGTTGCCCAAAGATAACAAACCCAAGTTGTTAAGTTCTCTTTAAAACTGATTAGCTCCTTATAACCTTAGACCAATACTCTCTATCTATCTACGTTAGCCCAAACTGCTTAATCCAAATCAAGCGTATAGGAGGCATAAAACTCAAAACTTGGGCCAGCACTTAATAATGAACCACCATTGATATTAGCTAGAACTCCTATTTTCAACTCCGTATATCTTCCTGCAATTTCATTCAATATGACCCCTCCATTAATGGCTACATCTGCTACACTAGAATAAGAAAGCCCAGCCCAAAAAGACTCCTCTAGCTCAAACTTGGCCCCTAGGATATAGTTGATAATCTCTGGATTAACAAAGTTTACCTGAAGCGAAGGTTCTATGTAGTGGTTGTAACCAAATAGTTTGGTGCCCATATTTACAAAAAAGTGTCTTTCTCTCTTAGCATTTCCTTGCTCTAACAAAAGATCACTGGCCAAGACTTGTAAGGCAGAAAATCCTAAGTAAAATATATTTTCCCCATCATAATCTTCTGTACTAGAATGGTAGGCCATCCCTACACCAAAAGCGGGCACAAACTTAGATTGTCTGTTTGAGGTAAGGAGCACATCATCCTGATCTCTTATTGTGACCATGTCAGAACTGAAATTAAACTGATGGAAATAACCATTTATACCAAAGGTTAATTGGTCATCTCTATTGAGCAGTTCTCTTAGCTTATAGGCATAATTTAGTTGTATACCATTCTTAGATACTGGACCTGTCCTGTCAGCAATTATTTGTGCACCAGCACTCATATTCATATCCACAAAAGGATACTGGATAGAGGCAACTGCAGTACTGGGTGCGCCATCAAAACCTAGCCACTGACGTCTATAGAAAAGTGAGGCATCCAGCTTGGTTCCTACAGCCGTAAACGCTGGATTCCAAATGTGGTTTAAGCCTGAGGCAATAGGTGTAGTCTGAGTAAGCTGCTGGCCATACAGACCGCCAACCATAAATATTCCTAAAACTGCAAATATTAGATTCTTCATAATTTTCTAGTCTCTTATTATGGTTAAGCTATTCTCTACTCGGAACTCGCCAAATTCTAAAATATAATAATATACTGCTGCTGGAAGCGGGTCTCCATTTCGAGTACCATCCCATAAGTCTTCATCATTCTGATAACCTCGTTTCTCGAATACGATATTTCCCCATCTATTGAATACTGTTAACTTGTTATCTGGGAATAAATCTAATCCATCAAACTCCAGAAAATCATTTTTACTATCTCCGTTAGGACTGATTGCATCTACGATATTTACAACCAGACCAGGATCGTTGACAAGATCTACTGTTACCTGATCTACAGCAGTACAGCCGTTGTTATCTGTAACTGTTACGGTAAACACTGTAGTTTCTTCTACATCTACTTCAGGGCTAGAAATGGTGCTGGAACCTAGAATAAAATCTGTATTATCCCATTGGTAATCAGAACCACCACTGGCTTCTAAAGTGACTGGTTCACCTGGCACAGTACTCTTGTCAGGCCCAGCATCAGCAACAGGTAACTCATTGACAGTAACTGTGATAGCAACTGTCTCAAAATTATTAGGACAGATATCACCTATCATAACTTCGTAAGTCGTCGTCGTTGTAGGTGATGCAACCGGATTAGCAATAGAAGAGTTGCTCAAAGAGCCATTAGGGTCAGTCCAGGAATAATTGGATCCTCCGCCTACCGATAAGTCTACTGACTCACCGATACAGATAGAATAGCTTGTGGTAGGTACTACCGGTTCTATAGCAGGGAAATAGGTGACCTGCACAGAAGTCTGAGATGAACATTCGCCTCTAGCTGCCGTAATATTGATTACTTCCGTTGTCACAGACTGAACATCACGCCATGGAACAACCACTGAAGCTTCATTGCTTGTTACTTCTCCAGTCCAACTATAAGTATCGAAATTCCCGTCTACAACTAATTGCTGTGGATCATCACCTGGACATAATTCGAAATCTGTAAAACTAATTGCAGGTATTGAAATTTGCTCCACTTCTACATTTGCATCCATAGAACATCCCTCCGGAGTGGAGACAGTAACTGTATATGTTCCTCCTTCTGTGACCTCTGTCACTCTTGTATCTGATATTTCCTGACCGCCTAAGGTCCATGAAATATTGTCAGCATTTGTTTCTACGTCCAATATTACTGATTCTCCTTCGCAGAATTCCAATTCAGAAGTTGTAGACAAACTTGGTAAATCTACTACTGCAATCAATACATTGTCAGAAGAACTGCAGTCTATATCGTTCGTTGCAATTAAGGTGTAGTCACCTGCTTCTGAAACTTCTAGCATGTTGCTATCCTCAGAAAGGGACTCTCCATTTCTTTGCCATTCATAAGTAACATTTGTTTCTAAAGGCACTGAAAGTGTCACTGTCTCGCCTTCACAGAACGTCTCGTTATCGCCTAAATCAATACTAGGCGCAGGTCTGAATTCTAACTCAAACGGAATTTCTGTAGTACAACCAAATTCATTAGCTGCTACAAAGACAAAAGATCCGGAAGAATTAAATATCTGAGTAAGTCCATCACCCAGAACTGTTCCTGAAATATCTTGCCATGTAAATGACTCTCCGTCACTGCTGGCTTCCACTTCGAAGTCGACACCTTCACAGATGCCATCAGGGAACATACCTAAATCTGCAGTTGGGGCCTCGAAATATTCTACTTCTATAGTCTCAGTACTCGGACAACCAGCCGTATTAGTTACCTCTGCAGTATATGTACCGCTTTCAGATACTTCCAAGGTCAGACCAGATTCTCCGGTAATTACATCTGCACCGTTAAACCAAGTTACGTCTGCATTTGTATCACTTGTAAGAGTCAAGGTAAGGACTTCATCTCCACAACCTGTATCAGATCCTTCGAGGCTGATAACTGGCGCATCAGTGGTCTGTACTTCTATACTATCTCTTACAGCACAGACACCATCACCTGCGATTGCAAGATATAATCCTGGTTCTGTAATCGTAATAGTCGGCTCATTCTGAGCTAATCTTTCATTATCTAAGAACCAGTTTAAGCTACCAACATTTGTCATAGTTGTAAGTTCCACTTCAGTCCCTTGACAAAAGGCAGATACTGGCTGTATTGCAAGTTCTGGAGTTTGGATAAACTCTAAGGTTGCTGCCAGTTCTGTATTACAGTCATTATTTAGATTAACCGCAATGACATCTACTGTAGCAGTAGTACCAGTAATATCTCCAGATTGTACGACAAAGGTTCCAGAGGTATTGTCTTGTTCTTCTCCATTAAGGAACCAAGTATAATTGAAAGCTCCATCTGCTCCAGCGACAAAAACCGCATCTTCACCAGTACACTGAACAAGATTGTCCAGACTTACATCCGGTGAATCCGCAAAGCTTACTTGTACACTATCTCTAACAGCACATGGACCATCACCAGCTATTGCTAAGTACTCGCCTTCCTCAAAGACTTCCAGCTCTATAGCTGTCTCATCCAACTCTTCACCATCTAAGAACCATCTTAAAGAACTGACATTCACATTGGAAGGACTGATCACTGCCATATCTCCAGAACAGAACGCGTCAGGAGCATCGAGGGTCAACTCGGGAGCAGCAATAAATTCTAATGCGACTGAAAGGGTAGAGGTACAATTGCTTCCACTGTTACTGGTCGCTGTCACTTCTACTGTAGCTGCATCATTCTGAATATCATCTCGTGAGAGAATCAAAGTACCGTTTTCTTCATCTAGTACAACGCCATCTACTGTCCACTCATAGGTATAGATGCCATCTGGTCCAGCAACAAACTCTGCATCTAGACCTGAACAGGCTGATAGGTCTGATAATTCTATAACTGGGGACTCTTCAAAAACAACTTCAAAAGTTTCCATCACAGCACAATCACCACTTCCGGCTATGACCATATATTCTCCTCCTACCGTCGCTTCAAAACTGGTTCCTGTTTCCATTTGCTCTTCACCATCTATAAACCACTGTAGAGAATTTGTATTAGTCATAGGAGAAATCACTGCTGGTGTTCCATCACAGAAGTCTGGCAATGCATCTATCATCAAAGTAGGCGAATCGATAAACTCAACGCTAGCAGTAAACTCGACATCGCAGGCATCATTAAGGTTGGTAGCAACGACTCTTACTTCAGCCATATTATTCATCACAGCTGCTGAACTTACAGTAAAGCTACCGTCAGTATTATCTTGTTCTACACCGTCCAAAAACCAAGTGTAATTATATAAGTCATCGTCTCCCGCTACGAAAACAGCATCTTCTCCTGCACATTGAGATAAGTCAGACAGTGGTAGAACATCTGGAGCACTAGAGAATGTAACTTCTACACTATCTCTTACAGCACAAGGACCTGTTCCGGCAACAGCAAGATAGAGTCCATCTTCTTCCACTTCTAAGCTCAATCCATCAGCAGATAATTCCTCACCATCTCTAAACCAGGAAAGTGTAGTTACATTCTCTGTCATAGTAGTAATCATTCCTAGACTTCCTTCGCAGAAATCACTTAGGTCATCTATACTCAATATAGGTGAAGAGATAAATTCTACGGTTGCTTCTGAGCTATTCTCACATTCATTATTCATATTCATAGCAACTACCCTTACAGTGGCTGGGTTGCTAGGTACCATAGCTTCATCTAATACTAAAGTGCCGTCTGTATTAGAGATTTCTACATCATTTACAAACCAGGTATATCTAAATTCATCATCATCTCCTGCAACAAAAATTGCATCCTGTCCTGCACATGAAGACACAGAGTTTAACTCTACGTCTGGCGCATCTGCAAACTCCACTGTAAACTCTTCAGAAACAGCACATGGCCCAGTTCCAGCTTCCACTCGATACATACCATCTTCTGTCACTTCTAGGCTGAGTCCAGTTTCGTCCAACATGACATTGTCTCTAAACCAAGTAAGGCTAGTAACATTCTCTACAACTGTGCTTACTGTGCTACTAGATCCTTCGCAGAAAGAAGGCAATTCCTCTAGCTCTAATGAAGGCGCAGAGATAAACTCTAAAGATGCTTCTGAAGTCGTCGTACAGCCATCGCTAGAAAGGTTAGTTGCAATAACTGTGACTTCTGCAGATGTACCATTTATTATAGCCTCGGTCAATACCAGACTACCTGTTGTATTTGCAATTTCTTCTCCGTCGATAAACCATTGATAATCAAAAGCGTCATCAGCTCCAGCCTCAAAGGTGGCATCGCTGCCTTGACAGAGAGACTGAGATGCTATACTTACATCAGGACCTTCGGTAATAGTGACAACTATTTCGTCCTGAGCTGCACAAGTACCACTACCAGCTTCTGCACGATACGTTCCAGGTACTGAAACTTCAAGACTGGTTCCTGTTTCATCCAGTTCTAAATTGTCTCTAAACCAAGTCAATGAAGTGACATTAGAGTCAGTTGTTATAACTCCTGGCATGTCTGAACAGAATGCACCAGATGAGGTAATCTCTACTGTCGGCGAACTTATGAAATTGACCTCAGCAGTTAGGGTAATATCACAGTCATCATTTATGAATTTAGCATTTACGCTAATTTCGCCAGTGTTATTCATGACGTCATCAGAGCTCACATCAAGACTACCTGAAGTATTACTTTGCAACTCCCCGTCGATAAACCACTGATAAATAAAGTCACCATCTGGACCTGCTACAAAAGTTGCGATATCATTCTGACATTCAGTCTGTGGTTCTAAAGTTATATCTGGTGAATCTAGAAACTCTACTGTTATTTCACCCGTCTCTTCACAGGAACCCGTACCAACAACACCTACGTAAGTCCCTGGTTCTGTAACACGGAAACTCGATGTTGTGCTAACACCTATTTCTTCTCCATTTAAGAACCAGCGGGTGATACGTGGGCTGGCAAGAAAAAGAATTTCTACTTCTGTACCTCGGCATTGTAGATCACTAGGAGCAGTGTTGAGAATATTTAGAGACGGATTAGTTACAAAAACTAAGTCAGCTTCCACTTCGGTAGTACATCCACTGTCCTCTGTAGCAATTACAGAAATGGTACCCTCTGTGGTAGTGGTAAAAGTTTCTGAAGTATTTGCTTGTACTGCTCCGTTTACAAACCATTGATAATCATAAGCCCCAGCTGGACCAGCAGTAAACGAGGCAGTTTCACCTGCACAAAATGCTTGATCGTTTATAGCAATGTCTGGTTTTTCAGCAAACTCTAAAGTAAACTCACTCATAGCACTACAGTTACTACCTGCACCTGCTATTACAGTATACTCACCCGAAAGTTCGGCTTCGAAACTAGTACCCGTTTCGTCTTGTAGAACACCATTGTAGAACCACTGCAATCGAGGTTCATTTGTAGTCGCCTCTATTATAACTTCATCACCAATACAAAAGGGACCAGTTGCATTAAGTTCAACTTCAGAACCAGCTTCAAAAGAAAGATTGGCAATAGCTTCTCCGTTACAGACATCTGTTGCATTTGATGCTACTACTCTTACTTCTGCGGTAAGTACACCTATGTCATCTGAGGTAACAGTTAATGTCCCGCCTGAGCTTGGGAATGGTTCGTCATTTACAAACCAGTTATAGCCAACTCCCGGCGTATCTCCAGCAAAGAATACAGCATCCTCACCTTCACATACTATTACATCTTCTATACTTACAATAGGTGCTGAATTAAAAGTTATATCTACTGCATCTAATACTTCACAATCCTGACCTTCATTGGCTATTGCAAAATAGGTTCCTGATTCAGTAACTGTTAAGACGGTTCCCGTTTCATTCAATCTGTCTCCGTCTCTAAACCAATTTAATCTAGTAGCATTTGTTGATGCTATGATTCTTTGAGTTTCTCCATCACAGAATGATTGATCATCAGGAAGTGTAAGAAAAGGGGATTGTGCAAAAGTAACGAGTATAGTATCTCGTTCGAAACAAATTTCATCATAGGCCTCTACAACATATTCACCTGGCTCTGTTACTAACAACATATTTGAACGAGATAGAATAGTATTTGGCAGGGCAGTAGTAACCCATTTATAGAACAGCCCTGGAATACCTGGATCGATTACAACTTCGTC
>CAYNJK010000011.1:14278-20250 GCA_964397575.1 uncultured Saprospiraceae bacterium | reverse complement strand
TTCTTACTAGTGACTATGTGGTGAGTTCTGGATTCGGCATACTGCAGTGGATGACCCTGCCTTTATGGTTGCAACTTATAATAGGCCTACTCTTACTGGACCTGATAGGTGCCTATGCCGCCCATTGGGTGGAGCATCATATCCAGTGGATGTGGCGGTTCCATGCGGTGCATCATACTGATCAGCATGTAGATACCACCAGTGCAAATAGACATCATCCAGGAGAAAGCATCATAAGACTGGTTTTTACAATTATTGCAACTGCAATTGTAGGTGCGCCTATATGGTTGGTATTTCTCTACCAAAGTATGTCAGTAGTATTAAGTCAGTTCAATCATGCAAACATCATCCTGCCTGAGTGGGCAGACAAAGCTTTAGTATGGGCATTCTGTACACCTAATATGCACCATGTCCACCATCACTATAGAATGCCTTATTCTGATACGAACTATGGTAATATCTTTTCCTTTTGGGACAGACTATTCGGCACTTATTCCAAAGTAGATAATTCTAAACTTGTCTATGGGTTAGATACACATATGACACCTAAAGAATCAGGAAGTATAGTAGAAATTCTCAAACTGCCTTTCCGTCCTTACAAGCCACATATTAAGTACGATGAAGTTGAGAAATTGTAGTAGAGGCTATACTCTACGAAATTAAACTTTAGAGACTTGGCTGTTTTCCTGATAAGCAAAAGAAGCTTGCTTTACATATCTGGTAGCCATTCTGAAAACCAGAAATAGTTGGGACACGATTATTGTAGCTATCACCACGCCACCAAATAATTTTTTCAATCCAAAGTACAGTAAGCCTACGAGTACTAAGACCAGTAAGTTTAGCAGACCTAGCAGAAGTGACTGAAATGTAAATATCCTGCCGACCGACTTCAGTAGAGACTTGTGTATCAGTCTCTGCTCAGAGTGGATGCTGATTTGTGCCTTTGCTAGTTCCTTGTATATGCTTACTAGAAAATAGAGTAAACCGAAGAGGGTACTAGCAATGTAGAATTTTCTGATAAGTCCATTTTCGGAATCTAACGTCATTGGATTCAGGCCGCCAGCTGAGAATATTACAAAACATACAGAGCCCAACATTGCCAAGACTATGAAAAGGTAGATGCTCAGTCTCAGAAATCTAAAGAAATACATAGCTCCGCCCTTCCAGAATTCTGTTAAAGGCGCACTTTGTGAATGGTCTTTGCTTAGACGCATATAGCCTCCGTTGCAAAAAACTGACCACAGCAGGAAAGGCAAGATCATTGTAATTATCATAGATAGTGAGGCGCGGATTGCTTCTCCATGATTATTGATAAAGTCTGTGAGCAAGGTGTAGCTGAAAGGGCCAGCAACCCTATCATGGAAATAGGAATTTCCGACGGTTGCACTTACAAGTTTATTGAAAGGTCTTACTGCAAGCAATACCAGCAAAAAATTTACACCATGAGCAATTAATAATACTCTCCAGTTGGCAGATAATGACTTCCATGCCAGAGTATAATGACTAGAAATGGAATTCGATGCTTGCTCATATGGTTCTTGCTGACTCATATGAAAATAGCAACTGTTTCGAAAAGATGTTGAGCGCTAGTAATAAGACGGGCAAAAAGTTTCCTGACACCAGAGACTTCTTTTTCTACAAGAAGTGAATTATTAAGGAAATTCTTGTCCATCATTATTTTTCTTTCTGGGTCTATCTCGGCACCGGTAATTCTTAGATCCGTAGAGAATTCAAAACTCTTACAACTGTCCTTGCCATCCCAATATCTGGTCTCTTGTGAACCATCTTCATAACGGACCACGAGCTCTACTGGGAGTTGCATGCCTTCGTTTCTGCATACAACTACTTTGGATAGTAGCGCTGTGTTCTCACCATCAGAGCTTATGCAGTTTTCGTTGTCATCTACATAACCTCGGGGTTGTTCAGCTTTGTCATTTGTTATCCTATTGACTGCGTAATCGCATTGGACAGTTCCATACAGTACCTGATCGAAATACCAGTCGAGGCCTTCGGAAAATTTGTCTGGATGATTCTTTTTAGTTACAGCGTTGGCTATAGTAACAAAGTCAGTTCTACATGGATGCTTAAATCGCCATTGCTCAAAGTAGGTTTTCATTATTTCGTCTACAGTGCTTACACCTACTAAGCCTTCCAGAGTCTGCAACCAAAGCGCGGTTTTGTTATAGCAAATAGGACCATAACTTCCCTCTTTAAATTGCCAACTCTTCAGAGTATTAGGGGCTATATCATTCTTTTTGAATCCAAAAAATTCTGCACGATTCCATTCTTTATTTCCTGCATTTATACCCATAACTTCTATAGTAGATGTACTGTCGGACATATAGCTGTCCAGAATTCTGCTTTCATAGTAAGTCGTGAGTCCTTCATCCATCCAGGCTTCTTCCACTTCATGCGTTGCAACCATCTGCATGAAGTACTGATGGATAAACTCATGAACCACCAGAGTCTCTGGCGTTTTGAATCCTGCTGGAAACATATTAAAACTAAGAGCCGTGATAAGTGTCGGATATTCCATGCCTCCGGTAAATAATCCATGGATAGGAGGATCTACGATAGTCAAAGTAGGGTAGGGATAGGGCCCCAGCTGCTCTTCCAGATATTGCATGCAATATTTAATAGAATTCAGATAACGTGTAGCAAAATGTGTCTTTTCTGGATAACTGTAGTAGCGGATCTCTGTGTCCTTATACTTGTCTTCAGTAACTTCAAAGTGTGGAGAAGCCGACCAAGTAAAGTCTATTACGTCTTCCACATAGTAATTCCAGGTCATACTGCTGTCACCCTTCTCTTGTCCGATGAGCTGCCCTGAGGAAGCCACGACGTAGTCCAGTGGGACTGTGAGTTTTACATCATAGACACCAAAGTCAGAATAATATTCTCCGGCGGAATGATACTGGTGGCAATTCCATCCGCCTTTCTCCGCGTAACGCATCCCTGCTGGCTCATATACACCTACCTTAGGGAACCATTGGGCAAAGAAAAAATACTCTTTGTTGTACCCTGTTCTGGGCATGGTCATAGGTACTTGTGCCGTCCAGTCATACTGGATAGTTATCGTTTCGTATGGACCTACTGCTTTAGCTAGTGGTACTTGGAGTACCGTCTGATCAGATGTATTACCATCATCCGGTTGTATGTATTCTGCGTCAGTCATGAGTTGGTTGCCAGCTTTGTCCGTCATGCTGTCTATGTTGCTCCAGCCCCAGCCACATTCCTCATCTATGTTGGTCAGTAGAAAATCAGGAACACCGCGCTCCTTCATAAAAGTAGAATTGGAGTTTTTGAAGGCATTGTAATACAGATGGAAAAGTAGGTGATCTACGGTATCTGCCGAGGGATTGGTCCAGGTAAGCTGCGTTTTACAGTGGAGTTTTTTACTGTTTTCATCCAGTCTTATCTCCATATCATAATTGGCAATTCTGTTGGAAAGAACCTTCTGAGCAATGGATGGAATACAAATAAAAGCTAGTATTATTGTCAGTACTAAGGGATACCAACAAGATAGGAAAGATGAAAACTTGTGACTAGCTCTAATCAAAATGTAGTTTCTTTTTAAGCCGAAACGAATATACCTAATCTAGAGATAAACTTACTGAATGAAGTTAAGCCTTCCGCTCAAAATAATTGTCTGCATAATATTGTGTCTAGGACTCGGCTCTGCATCGGGATTGTTGGCCGGTTCTGCAACAACGGAATGGTATAATTCTTTGGTAAAACCCGCTTTTCAGCCACCACCTTGGGTCTTTGGTCCTGCCTGGACCCTGTTATATACGCTGATGGGGATAGCGCTGGCAAGAGTATGGAACGCTGCTGATAGCCCTGCAAGATCTCAAGCGCTTGTAATTTTTGCAGTACAATTTTTACTTAATCTGCTTTGGTCTCCGGTGTTCTTTGCAATGGAAAATCCCAAAGCTGCTTTGGTGGTTATCATTCTGATGTGGGGCACTATACTGGCCACTATCAGAGCTTTTGGAAAAATAGACAAGACAGCCGCTTATCTGCTCGTCCCGTATCTGTTATGGGTGAGCTTTGCCAGTCTGCTAAATGCCTCTATTGTCTATCTCAACTAATTAAAATTCTACAAAATTGAAAACGATAGTTACACTAAAAGGGCTCGAATTTTTCGCCTATCATGGCTTCTACGATGAAGAAAGAAAGAAAGGCAATAATTTTATCTGTGATGTTTCGGTAGAGCTAAAAAGCTTTGATTCACTTGATGACAATATCCAAGACACAGTGAATTATGAAGATGTATATGCTATAGTAGAATATGAAATGGGACAAACAAGAAAACTCATAGAAACAGTAGCTTTTCATATTATCCAGAAAGTCCAAGTCCTCGATAATGTCACAGCTGCTACGGTCAGAATTCATAAATTGTCCCCTCCTATAGATGGGAAAATAGACAGAGCTATAGTGGAGATGCAATTCTAAATATCTGCTTATTTGCTGAAAATATTATCTTAGTTCCATGGCAGAAGAAAAAGAAAACGACGACAAACTGATATTTAATGATAACCTAAATCTGTTTGAGGCACTGATACCTGTTTTATTTCTTATCAGCCTACTTGCAGTAAATGTTCTGGTTTTTGGAGATGATGCCCTTGGTGGTTCTAACCAATTTGTGCTATTACTCGCGGCTGCAGTCGCTGCCATAATTGGATTTCTCAATAAGATCAGCTATGACCAGATGATAACAGCAGTAGGAAATAATTTCAAATCCACAACAGGTGCTATTCTCATCTTACTGATGGTCGGTGCACTTTCAGGAACCTGGTTGCTTAGTGGGGTGATTCCAGCTATGATCTATTATGGTCTTCAGATATTACATCCTTCGGTTTTTCTGCCGGCAACAGTGATTATCTGCGCTATTATATCTGTCGCAACGGGGTCTTCTTGGACGACGTCTGCAACGGTAGGTATAGCCCTGGTAGGTATAGGCACCGCTCTCGGAATCCCAATAGGTATGACTGCAGGAGCTGTTATTTCAGGAGCCTATTTTGGTGATAAGATGTCCCCACTTTCTGATACTACTAATCTGGCATCAGCGATGGCTGGTGCAGATCTCTTTGAACATATTAAATATATGGCGCTGACCACAGTGCCTTCTATCGTGATTACTTTAGTGATTTTTGGGCTCATGAGTCTAAGCCAGGAAACTTCTGGTCAGGCACAGACTACGGAAATGTTGGCTGGTATAAAAGCTGCATTTAATGTTTCACCGCTGTTATTTATAGTGCCCATGGCGGTTATAATCTTGATAATAAAAAAGACCAAGCCCTTCGTTGCCTTATTAGCTGGAACGTTATTAGGAGGTATTTTTGCCGTTATTTTCCAACCAGACGTTGTTGCTGTAGTTGGCGGTTCTACAGATTTGGACCTGGTCTCAGCTTACAAAGGTGTTATGAATGCCATCACCACAGACATTTCAATACATACTAACAATGAAGCACTAAAGGACTTATTCAGCCAAGATGGGATGAATGGTATGCTAGGTACTATCTGGCTTATTATGTGTGCCATGGTCTTTGGAGGTGTAATGGAAGCTATAGGTGCACTAGCAAAAATCAGTAACTCCTTACTTAGAATGGCAAAATCTGTCTTTGGTCTATTTGCTACAACAGTAGCCAGTGCTCTATCATTAAATCTTACTGCTTCTGACCAGTATCTTTCTATAGTTGTTACTGGAAAAATGTTTGACAAAGCCTACGAACAGAAAGGACTGGCACCAGAAAATCTGAGTAGAACGATAGAAGACGCCGGTACAGTTACCTCTGTACTCATTCCATGGAACACTTGTGGTGCTTACCAGGCAGGCGTACTCAATGTCAGTGTCGCTGACTATTTTGTGTATGCCATCTTTAACTATGTAAGTCCTATAATGACTCTGATTTTTGCTGCCTTTAAGATTAAGATTAAGCAAGTTCTAAGGTGATTGTTCACCTCATCCT
>CAYNJK010000011.1:0-14178 GCA_964397575.1 uncultured Saprospiraceae bacterium | reverse complement strand
GCTGCCTTTAAGATTAAGATTAAGCAAGTTCTAAGGTGATTGTTCACCTCATCCTACTTGTCATTTCTGTTTATGACAATTAGGCGACAGCATTATTCGCGCTTTAGGTAGTGCAATGTTCAGTCAGTGGATCTTGATTATAGAAGACTTCTCTATATTTGGTGCTCATATCTATCCCTCTGCGTTCAGTAGAGTTTTCTAGTGTTTACTTATTATATCATTACCCTTATGACCCTTAAGAGGACTCTTTCTTGTTTGCTGTTACTATCAGTATTGCTATACAGTTGTACTGAAGACGGATCATGCTACTATGCAGGAAATGCAGCTGATATAAGAATCGATTACAAATTTATCGCCCTCACCAGCGAAGATGAGCACCTAGTGGAATTAGAACTAGTCTATGATAAGATTCCTGAAGAACAGTTGCTGTACACCTGGGAAGTCAATGGGATACGCAGTCATCAGAAAACCATGCAGCTCATATATACAGAACCTATAACAGGCTTTATAAAAGTTAGCAATGAAGAAGACCATTGCTTCATATACAAAGACATAGCCATGGAACTAGACCTATCAGATTGTTGTAGTAGTTTGGGTGATGTAGATTTTATGGAGATAGCACAAAAGAAAAACTCCAACTGTGCTTTCCCAGAAAACAGTATAGAACTCACTGCAGACTTCAAGGGACCGGCTAATATGGAATTGCTCTACGAATGGTCATTTGATGGGCAAAAATATACCGATAGAAGTTTTCAGCTATCTGGCGTAGGCCAAAAGTCTGGCCATATAAAAGTGACCAACCCAGTAGACAATTGTTATCTAATAAAGCCTATAGAACTTGATTTTGATTTTGGTGGAGGGAGCATAGGAAATTCAGTCTGGCTAGATACAAACCAAAATAGTATTTTCGATAGTTCTGATCTCAGCCTAGAAGGTGTAACTGTAGAGCTCTATAGTTTTCCAGCAAGGATATTATTAGCAACAACCGTCACAGATAGAGCAGGTAACTATCTGTTTCAGAATCTCTTAGCTACCAGATATGTAATCAAGTTTCTGAGACCTGATGGCTTTGATTTTGTAGGCAAACAACTGCGCACTGACGCTTCCATAGATAGTGATGCACATCCGGACGGATTTACAGATCCTATACTTCTGGGACCCTGCGTTACCAATCTTAGTATAGATGCTGGACTGAGACGCAGCTAGCATTCCTGACGCGTCATCAGGACAAAGGCTCTCCACAATATTTGCTATTTTTATTTCATGAAAAATTACTTAATCCTTACAGCACTAAGTCTGATCTTAATAGGCTGTAACAACGAACCCAAGCAAGCAGCTCAGAAAGAAGTTGCTGCTGTGAAAGAAGTACCCGCTACTAAGCAGGAAGCAGCGCCCAAAGTAATGTCGGAGGCCACCTTAGACCTTACTAAATACGGTATTGCAAATAATCCTAATAATGTTCTTGGCGGACTCAAAGTGGGAGACCTAGCCCCCAATTTCGAAGCACTAGGCAATAGAGGAAGAACCATAAACCTGGAAAAGGAAACAGAAAGATCACCTATCATACTCACCTTCTTCCGAGGTGGCTGGTGTGGTTACTGCACAAAGCAGCTGGCAGAATTCAAAGACAATCTAAAAGAATTTAATGAGCTAGATCATGCCAGGGTCATTGCCGTTACACCGCAGACGATGGAGTATACCAGAGCAGTAGGTAATAATGAAGGCTTGACGTATAATCTCATTCCTGATGAGAATCACGAGATAATGAAGAAGTATAAGGTCTTCTATCATGTGACCGAAGATTACAACTCCAAGATTCTCAAGTTTAAAGAGAAAGACCTCAATGAATTCAATGGTAGCAGTTCGCCTGTATTACCTGTGCCTGCTACTTATGTGATAGGCAAGGATATGCGTATAAAATATGTCTTCTATGATCCAGACTATAGTAAGCGACCGCCGATGGATGATCTGATTGCTGCTTTGGAGTAGAGGGCTGAGTTACTGCAGATATCATACTGACAACGTCTTGTAGCAACTGCTCAACTAGGAAAGAAAAAACCTCCTCTCGCATGACCGAGAGGAGGTTTTTTTAGTAGTTATTCTGGAAAGCGTTCAGCTTGTAATTTCATTATACTTTCCACTTTATCTTCTTTCCCTTCTTTCTTGTACAACTCTGCCAGATAATCATAGATTTCTTTCCGCTGGTAATTGAAAGAAACCAATCTTTCTAAACCATCTATCGCTTCCTTGTTTTTGTCACTGAGTTTTGCAAAGACTGCAGTAGTAAACAGGATAGACGTATCCAGTTTGGCATGTCTAGGATAGGCCACTTCGAGGGCATTTAGATTTAGTGCATTCTGATAAAGTGTATGCGCATCTGAAAATGCCTCTGCTTCATATGCATTATTTCCGAGGTCTAGCAACTTGGCCTTAGAGAGATATAACTCATTGAGAATGTCATGTCTTAGGATCATGCTCTCATCTTTTTCTAGTGCATCGGTATACAGGCTACGAAGTTCTTTAGCATAAGCGTCAGGATTGTCCTGCTCCTGGTTTTGTAACAGTAAGGACTTGACTTTTGCTTTGGCAAACAGTGCTGCTGCGTCTGGTCTGAAGTCAGCCTTGTCAAAAAGTTTTCCTAGCAACGCATCTGCTTCTTCTAGGACTTCTACATTCTCTTCTGCCTGAAAGGTAGAGATCAATTTCTTTACTTGATTCAACTCAGAAGTTTGTGCATAGCCCAATGAACTGAGAGTAATAAATAGGGCAACGAATAAGTTTTTCATTTAAATCAACTTTTAGTTATTAATCTAATTTAGGAGCTCGAAAATATTAAAGTCTTTCCTAAAGAATTTGTTAAATAACAAGCTCTTAAGAGAATCATTTCCAAGGTATACGTCTTTTAATCACTCCTATCTATTCAATTTGGTTAACTAACCGATTGTAACAAGTATTTCAATACTGCTTTATTTACTTTTGCCGTATATTAAATATAAAAACATATCATAATGTATAAGTCACTCATAGTATTATTGTTAACTACAACCCTGATATCCTGTGATCCACAATCATTGCAGAAGGTGCTAGATACTGTATCTGAAGTTCCACTGACCAATTTAGATGTTTCTAATGGCCTGAAGGAGGCATTACAGTTTGGAGTAGATAATAGCGTAGATTTTCTTTCTGCTGAGGATGGATACTATGCTTCCATCTATAAAATCTTACTACCTGATGAAGCCAATAAAGTTTTGGACAAGCTTTCTATCATTCCAGGCTTTGATAATCTGGAGGAAGAAATGGTAAAAAAGATAAACAGAGCCGCAGAGGATGCCGCTACAAAGGCGGGTCCTATCTTTCTAGATGCGATTAAGAGTATCACCTTTGATGATGCTATGAATATACTTATGGGCGCAGACAATGCGGCGACTCAGTATTTGGACAACAGAACATATAACAATCTCTATGGCGAATTCAAACCCGTGTTGACCAATTCACTTAACAAAGTAGGTGCTCTGGATCTTTGGACCTCTGCCATCACTAAGTACAATTCTTTACCCTTTGTAAAAGATGTGAATCCTGATCTGGCAGACCATATAAATACAAAAGCCCTGATAGGTCTCTTTGATTTGATAGAGAAGAAAGAGTCTGGTATCAGAAATGATATCTCACAAAGAACAACTGGCTTGCTCAAGAAGGTATTCGCTAAGCAAGACAGCTAGTAGAAAATATAGATTTAGTTTTTTGAAGGCCGCTTCCGATAGGGAGTGGCTTTTTTACATTCCTGCAGTAAGTTTTTTTACCACTTCAAATTCTGAAAGGAACACCTTGGCCAGAACTCTTAGAACAGTATAGGCAGGTATAGCTAGAACCATTCCTGCGACACCGCCTATCTTAGCACCCATGAGTACCACTATAAAAATCTCTAGCGGATGGGCTTTCACACTGCGAGAAAATATATTTGGCTGTACGAAGAAATTATCTGCAAGTTGCAGGACAGCAAATATGATTACTGTCTTGATAATCTTAGGTAGCATCTCATCATAGAAGCTTACATCCAGATTAGACGATATGACTATAAGTACGCCAAATAAGTTACCTAGTATCGGCCCGATATAAGGAATCAAATTAAAAACTGCAAAACAGAAGGCCATAAGCAAGGCATTTTTTAGCCCGAAAAGCTTCAGTAGAATAGTTGTAATCAAGGTGATAACCAACGCTTGTGCTACCAAGCCTACAAAGTATCTTATCAGTAGGGTAGAGGATTCCTCTATGGCGTGATTGGCCTTGCCTTCTTGATTATTGGGAACCAGAAAGGAGACCATACGAGAAAAGAGACCTTTCTCTTTCAGAAAGAAAAAAGCAATAAAAAAAACAGAAAGAATAGTAATCAGAATATTGCCAAAAAATCCCACAAAAGAGCCGAGCAGCTTAGGGATCTTCGCTGGATTGAAAAAATCAAAAATATTGTTTTTGACGCCAGTCAGGTAGTCCGTCTGTTCTTCGGGTTCTAAAGTGTTGTTCGTATCTGAAGGAGGATTGACATTGATAACTAAATCTATTCCTGTGTCAGACAGCGTATCTCCTTGTGTTTTGAGCAAGGAATCCAATCTTACTACAGTCGTCTGTAACCTGTCTGATTCTGAAGGTAGTTCCACTGCTTGCTCTGTGATCTCAGTAGCCATCAGTCCTTTATCTTGCAACCAAGTTTGTACATCTGAGATGGGTTCCTCTAGCCCTTTAATTATTTTTTCATAATCCAGACCTGCAAGGTTCTTTGCCTGATCTATAAGTGGTGGCGCTAGAATCCGCAAAAGGATCAGAAGAAATAAGGCAAACACAAAGAGGGTAATACCAGCTGCCGCAGTCTTGCTGATGTACTTACTGGAGCTTAAGAAGTTATTGAGCGGCGCACCTATCATGGATACAACCCAGGCCATAATGATATAACCGACTATATCCGAAAAGTAGAACAGCACAAAACCTGTCAGTAAGACTGGTATGGCATACAGCGTATATTTCCTAAGATTTGGCATATCTGAAGTCTAAACTAATGATTATATAATTATTTGCTCGTATAACTAGACCAGTGTAGGCATTTTTTAGCTGAGTAGAGCTGCCATCCATGACCTGATCCTATGATGAGAGGGCAAGTTGGTAGAATAATCGTGGATACAAATCTGATAATTTCCAAAATTCATCAGAGTTGTTCCAACTGACTAAACTTATTTTTCCATCTTTAAGTTTTTGTTACTGGCACTATCGCTGAAAGCAAACACCAACTATACCTATGATCAAAGTCCAAAATGTTACTAAGACTTACAAGCTTAGTAAGCAGCAAAAAAAAGAACTACAGACGACCGCTCCCTCTATCAATGCTGTCAATAATGTATCTTTCGAATGTAAACCTGGTCGTGTATTTTCTCTTCTTGGCCCTAACGGCGCAGGAAAAACCACTACACTAAGAATGCTATCCACTATTCTGAAACCTACATCGGGAAGTATAGAAATCTGTGGATATAATGTCATCGACAACTCTAAAGAAATAAGAACCAAAACCGGCTTTCTCACTGGCTCTACCAATCTCTACGATAGGCTCAATCCATCAGAGATAGTGGAGTATTTTGGCAAGCTATATAAAATGGATGCTCAGAAATTGGCTCAGAGAATGGATATGCTTTTTACCAATCTGGGGATACATGAGTTTTCAAAAAAGCGCATCGGTCAGATGAGTACAGGTATGAAGCAGAAAGTCTCTATAGCTAGAAGTATGATCCATGATCCAGAAGTTGTCATCTTTGATGAGCCTACCTCGGGACTGGATGTTATCACCGCCAATAGTATCATAGAACTTATACGCAATTGTAAGCAGGATGGGAAGACTGTAATCTTCTCATCTCATATTATGAGTGAAGTGGACTTGCTTTGTGATGACTTGGCCATTATCAATAAAGGGGAATTAGTGTATAGCGATTCCATGGACAATTACAGAGCCCAGAACCAAGGGACGAGCCTAACAGAAGCATTTATCAATATTGTCAGCAATGCTTCATCTGATTCATTAACCCAATAAACTGTCTTTCAAATGAGCACAATATTTACTGTATTTAAAAAAGAATTAATAGATACGCTTAGAGATAGACGTACATTGATAACTGCTATTATAATGCCTGCTGTACTCATACCTTTTCTCATGTATGGTATGACTGCAGTGATGAAAGTAGTGATGGAGAAGGAAGAAAACAAAAAACTAAAATTAGCTCTGCTGGATGCACCTTTAGAATTTGTCGCCACGATAGATACTGCTAAAATAGAGTTAGTAGAAGGGATGACGATGGAGACAGGAAGAGATGGCATTCTAGAGGATAGCCTAGATGCGATGATCGCCTTTATAGGTGATTTTGGTATGCAGCAAGAAGAAATGAAATCCACTAAAGTCAATATGTGGTTCAAGTCGACCAACCTGGCAGTCAAGAGCAGAATGACTGAAGTAGTGGATGACTACGAAGAAACCCTCCTTGATGATAGAATCGAACATCTCAATCTTACACAAGCAACTATAGATCCTCTAGATTTGACTAGGTATGATATAGCACCTAAGAAAGAAGCCTTGGGAAAGACCGCTGGAGGAATACTTCCCTACATGTTTATACTATTCTGTTTTATGGGTTGTATGTATCCTGCCTTAGATTTGGTGACAGGAGAGAAAGAACGTGGAACTATAGAAACCCTACTGACTGTGCCTTCTTCCAGATTTAAGATTATGTTGGGCAAAGTACTGACCATCGCGCTTATGGGACTGGCATCTGCCCTCATGGGAATAGTCGGTCTCTATATCGGAGTAAAGTTTCTGCCTGACATGCCTGAAGATATGCTGGAAGTACTAGGCAATATAGTCAGTCCGAAATTTGTAACAATGCTTATGGCAATGCTTATTCCGCTTTGTATCTTCTTTGCAGGTGTACTTGCTGCGATGGTTATAAAGGCACGAAGTTTTAAAGAGGCCCAAAGTATCGTCTCACCATTTATGACGATTATAATTTTGCCAGCAGCGATGGCTATGATTCCGGGTATAGAATTGGATTGGAAGACAGCATTTGTTCCTATCCTTAATATTGCTCTTGCCACTAAGGAGATAGTAGCAGGAACGATTCAGAGTGGCCATTATATAGCAATAGTAGGCTCCCTGGTCGTCTTAGCAATCATAGCTGTAATTATCAGTTTCAGGCAATTTTCTAAGGAAAGTATGGTCTTAAATTAGCATGTTAATAGATATATAAGCTTTTGATAATATATCTGGCTTCGTACCTTTGGGCAAATCGCTATAATGTATAGAGTCTTATTATTTCTTGGCTTGTCTATCTGTTTTGCTTCTTGTGGAAACGATAAGAAAGCAGCTGCTCAGGAGGAGTTCGTATCTGAAATTAATACTGAAGAGCATTCCCAAGATACAGAGCCGTCCTATAGTACGGAATTATATGCCAGACTAGACAGATTACGTATAAGAAGCGATTCTAGTATGTCCGCAGGAACTGTGGTAACTATTGCCGAGCGGGATACCTTAGATTATCTTGGAGCGGCATCCGACAACAGATTAGCACTACAGCTAAGGTCTAAGTACTACTACGAGCCCTGGCTTAAAGTCAGACATAGAAGCTCTGGAAAAACGGGTTGGGTCTATGGAGGCGCGGTATACTTTCAGTCTCCGAAACTAAAAGAACAGATAAATGCCAATTCCAGTGTTTATCAGCAGATACATGCCGATGATATAGAGTGGGAAGGGACGGTACCTACCAGCTGGAGTTCTGCCACAATCTCCGATCCTATAGGCTTCAAAATTTTCTTACTCAACTTCAAAGAACTCGTACGAAAAAATGAAGTCGTAGAACTATCGAAACTCGTCAAGTATCCTATACGAAATCTGGAAAACAGGAAACAGTTTGAGGAAAGTTACAACCGCATTTTTACCAAAGAACTGAGAGAGATAATAAGAACTCAGAGGCTGGATAGAATCTTTAGAGATACCAAAGGAGCTGCCATAGGCGCTGGTGATTTGTTATTCAGAGAGTTTAATGGTCAATACAGACTAGTCGCTATAAAATTTGAAGGCATAGAGGATGTAGCCAGAAAAACTATGGATTTTCTTTCCCGCAGCTATAACCATAACAATCAGTCTATAGAGGTCATAAGGATCAGGGAATTTCTGGAGTTGCGTTATAAGTCGAGCAGTTTTGGACAATCGGAATCGCTAGGCAAGTATGTTTTCGGGACGATAAGAGATAAGCAGTTCCGCTTTCTCCAAGAGACAAAAGATTCACTAAAACGTGAACTTGTCTTTTCTGATAGTGGAGAATTTGTAGACTTACAAGTCATAAGCCCGAACGAGCCTCAGCTACACGAGCTTAGATTCCAGGCTGCACTAGAGGAAGAGTCCGATGACGCAGTTAATTAAGATTATGGGTTATAGCTGTCCAGAAATTCTGTGAATTTTTTTGGCTTTGCTTTCTTCTTTGAGCTATAAAAACTTATTCTGAGTTTGCGCTTTTTCTTGTTAGTGGGCAGTAATTGCAACATGCGATTTACAGTTCCAGTATTACCATCTATTATTTCTACATGTTTGGGAATATGACTGCTGAGTTGTTTTTTGTAAAATAAAAAATGGGTACAACCGAGTACGATAGCTTTGTACTTCTTCCAATTGATTTTAGAGAAGCTTTTTTTTAGGTAATTGTTAAGCGCTTTAGAATCCCAGTCTTTGGCCTCAGCAAAGGTGACTAATTTCTGCAGGGACAATAGTTTGACATTGTCTTTGGCATTTAGGTCGGCAATGAGGTCTTTAAGTTTCTTTTCCTTTAGTGTCAACTTGGTAGCACAGACAAGTATTTTATTTTTCTTTTGTTGTAGTAGGACAGCAGGCTTTACAGCTGGCTCCATGCCTATGATAGGGAAGGCATATTTTTTCCTTAGTGTCTTTACTGCAATACTGGTAGCGGTATTGCATGCAATTATAAGTAGATCTATTTTCTTGTCCACAAGAAACTCTACTGCATCGAGGACCAGTTTCTTTATTTCTTTTTTGGATTTGGTTCCATAAGGGACATTTTCGGTATCGGCAAAGTATATGTAATGCGCAGAGGGGAAAGCCTCTACAGCCTGCTTAAGTACAGTCAGTCCTCCTACTCCAGAATCAAAAACGCCAATCTTCATCTCCCTTTATTTGTATTACAAGCCAAATGTATAACAGTTCTGTGCATTTATTTATATTACATTAAAGTATCAATATAGTCGTCTATGCGTATAGTATATATATCCCTGATGTTTGTGATCCTATGCATTATTGCTTGTTCCAGTCCACAGAAGAGTTTAGACAAGGGTAATTATCAGCAAGCCTTCTCATCTGCACTGAAGAATCTTCAGAAAGGCAAGAGTGAGAGAAGAGACAGAACTGTACTCAATGAAGCCTTTGATAAACTATCAGAAGAAAAACTATTCGATGCAGAGAAATACCTAGCTAGTAATATGCTCGAAGACTGGGAGATTTCGTACAGGAAATATGATGAGCTGATAGATTTATATGATGATGGAAAAAGATATTTGTCTAGTGACTTTGACCCTATGATGGAGGAAGTGCAGCTGAGTAAGGATACTTTGCAAAGAGGCTTAGCACTGAATTACTTTGATTTAGGTGAGATGAGTATGGCCGCTTTTGATGAGACGCAGAACAAGTTGGCAGCACAGGAAGCACATTACTATTTCGATCGTGTAAGAACATATGACAGAGACTTTCCAGAAATTCTAGATGCAATAGATGAGGCTCTAGAGAAAGGAGTAATCCTTGTTCTGGTAGAAGCCGATGCGCCTTTCGAGACTTCTTATTCATGGGAAATAAATAACGAATTTGATGAGGTAGAAAGAGAAAGTTCTGAATATGTAGAGATAAGATATAATCGACTCACCTTTGACGCAGATTGTGTTCTAGAAATAAATTTCGGTAGAATAGATGTCAATAGAGATCAGTCCAGTAGAACAGAAAATTTTACAGAGGAAGTAGAAGATGGCTTCGAGACCCAGCGAGATACTAGTGGACGAGAAGTAAGGATACAGAAGTATAAAACAGTAGAAGGCACAGTAAGAACAATTTCAGAGAACCTAACTTACAGATGGGAAATGGCTGTAAGACCTAGCGGCATCAGAGAGTATTGTGATTACAATCAGCGATTCTTCAATGCAGAAGAAAGACTGACACTAGAACGTTATGAGTTGTCTGGAGATAGGGATGCTATCCCTTCACGGTATAGACAGAATAATGATAGAAGAGTAGAAGAAGACGAGGTTGTGGAAGAACTTATCGAAGAGCTTTATGATCAGTTTGTGAGATATTATTTCTGATAAGAATAGCTGTGCTGATAGGATAGCCTTAAACGAATGAAGCACCGACATTTCTGCCAGTGCTTCTCCACTTTTAATACCCTTAATTAAAAATAAATTTGAGATAATTTAAAAATCAACATCCTTAAATATCTATTACAAATCTATTCTAACTAGTTAGATTTACCATTGAATTTCGCACTACAAGACTACTACTAAGCTCTACAAAAACACTACATTAAAAAATTGTGCAATCTATAAGTTCCTATCTATGGGTGAATTATATATTAAATATAATTCTTATACGGAACTACAGCTTCATTTGTAGGCCTACTCCTAGACCGACTTGACTATTATATTGCACAATAGGATTGGAGGCATTGTTTATAGAACTCAGATTATGCTGAAAGCTAAGCTGTGCTATGGCACTCATTCTCTGACTGAGCTTGTATCCTAGATTAACCCCACCTGTAAGAGAGGTATTTATTTTGGTTTTAAAATATTCCGGATCAAGTTTTGGAGTCAAAGAGGCATCCAGTAACATACCTTCAAAACTGTACAACAGATTGTAGATGGCACCTAACTCCATCCCGTAACTGAATTTACCTTTGTCTCTTTGATAGCCGACTAGTGCAGGTATGCCTATGGATCTGTATGTATTCCAGACTTTCCATGACTTACTTTCTATAATTGTAACTGGCTTATTCCCATACACATAAATCGTAGTATCAGACTGGGTGATCACCTCTAGTAACTGATTAGGAAGAATCTCTTCTCGTTCTTCTGTTATTACTCTATCAAACCGTTCTTTTACAATACCTACTTCTAGACCTGTCTTTAGATAAAAGCCACTACGGGTAAGATACTTAAGTCTGAGTCCTGCTCTATAGCCTTCCAGTTGTGTCTGTGTTGCTTTCCGCTCTGTCAGGTAACTGAAGTTTTCTCCGCTCACCTGCCCAAATCTGTTTCTGACAAAGTCCACCGAACTGTAGATTTCTAAGTATAGAGGATGTACCTTTTTACGATGGTCATAACATTCGATATTGCCGTTATTTTTTTTCAGATTACGTAGGGTAGTAAAAAGCTGAGGGGCTGAACTTTCCAATTGAGCTAAGTATGCTGTTTTACTTATTATGGTTTTTGATCTGCTCGATTCAACCCGGGTACCAGTCGGCACTACTTTCGCAGTTTTTACTTGCGTATAATTTGCTTCTGCTAATTGTTTGGACTTGGTAACAGCTTCCTTTTCCAGTGTCGAATTATTGTCCGCATACGATATATAAGTTTGACTATAGCTAGATAAGTTCTGATTGGCTAATGCTTGTTTTTTTGTTGATGTTTTGGAATCTAGTTCTAGGTTTTCTGTAATAGGGTCAGCTAAAAATATGGAAGTCGAGTTTATTTCTTGGACTGATGATGAAGCCGTTTTTTTAGCGTCATTCTCTTTTAATATATTTTGGCTGTCTGTTTTTTTCTTAGATACAATCGTACTTCTTTCCATGTCTACTGCTTCTTCTACTGTTACAGTAGATTGCTGATTGGCTACAGTGGTGTATTTATAACCAATAGTGAAGACCAGACCCACTAAAACAAGTAAGGACAAGGGCTTAAGGTTATAACTGATTCCTCTTTTTTTCTGTTCTGAAGAGATAGCTGTCCATAGCTGATCTTTATCCAAAGCAGTCTTATGGTCTCTGAGAGAATTTCTGAATATCTGGTCTAGCTCGTTTTGATCCATTGGTCAGAATTTTGATAAGCTTGTAATTTTTTTCTTAATATTTGTTTGGCCCTGGAGAGATTAGAACGTGAGGACACTTCTTGTATACCCAGCATTTTTCCTATCTCCTTGTGACTATAGCCTTCTATGACTGACAGATTAAATACTTGTCGGTATCCATCTGGTAGTGTCATTACAACTTTCATGAGATCTTCCCGGCCAAATTTGGAAAGAATCTCTGGCTCTATTATCACTCTATTATTAAACTCTACAGTAAGAGTTGAGACCTCCAAGTTTTTTTTCTTTAGAGATCTCAACGCAACATTTACACATATTTTTCTCATCCAGGTTGTCAGCGCACCTTTGTCAGGATCGTATTTATCTATGTATCTAAAGATTCTGATAAATGCTTCCTGTAACACATCCTTTGACTTAGTCTCGTCTCCTGTATACCTTAGGCATATGGAGTATAAAAGCTCAGAATAGTTATCTACCAAGGCACGCTGACAGTCTGCTCGACCTTTACGGCAGCCTGTGATGATTTTTTCTATGGAGAGTTGCTTTTTCAATTACTGTTACTAATGATGTATTATTCTGGTTTGAGGCCAAAATTTATTCTTATTGGTTCACATGATCCTGGCATAATCTCATCTGATAATCCAGTCATTTGATCCACATCACTATCCCAAATTGTATTGGGCACATTGGGATCTTGCTTGACTACAAACTCCAACCCATTTGGCTGTACGATGCCGACTACATAACTATTATTGGAATCTAGATTTTCGAAGGTGTATCCAAGCGAGGTAGTCACTACAGTTTGTACTGGCATAGTGAGATCACTGGATTCGAATAATTGTACAGTAACACCTTCTAAAGCATTCTCAAATTCCGCATCATAAAAGTTATCCTTGTATAAAGGATTGTCCTCCCATACAATGCCAATTATACTTGGGCTAGGAAAGTGACTAGGACTTACTTCAACTGTCGTAGTACAACCAGAAGCTGATGTAAGAGTTACAGTATAAGCTCCTCGTGGTACATTTACTAGAATTTCAGAGGTAGAACCATTTGACCAGGAATAGGTAATGTCTGCTTGATTAGTAGTATTACATTCCAATTCTAATGCAACATTGAAATTATTTTCTAATGAGTCACAAAAAGCAATTGGGAATCCTTCACATCGAAATTCTTCTTCTATCATAATAAATGCTTCTTCACATACTTCTACGCCGTTTTCATCTAGCAGTGTGCTTACCACTCCACCAGCAGGCACATTTTCGATACGTATACCGCTGAAGAATTCTTCATCTGAAAAGACAATAGAATTTGCAGATGTTATTAATCTATAATTGTCTGTAATTGAGGAGTCAGAAGCAAAAAATTGGAAGGTGCCATTATCTTGGTTGCAAGTGGGTGGTGATACAATTCTAATCTCACAACTTACACTGCCATCATAGTAAAGCCCCACATCGTTATTCTCAATAATGTTCACGCCAGCTCCAACTACTATATTGCCTATCTCGCCAGTTGTAGGGTCTGCGTCACTATCTATTGTGTCATCTGATCCCTGATTCTGCAGTGTATATACAAAGTTATTTGGCTTGGAAAATTGTAGAGTATAGACGCCTTCTTCTTGAACATTAAAAGAATAGAAACCAGATCCTTGCTGAGTTGTGACACTGCTTATTCTGTTTCCATCCTTCCATAAGGTCACTCCGCTAAAACTAGGTGGAGTATCTAATAAATCTTGACCATCTCTAATGCCATCCCTATTGGTATCTTGCCACACCACACCACTTATTATACTCGTCGTTAAGATTTCATCTATCTGCACCCTAAAGTCTGCCATAATTGTTACTTGTTCGCCTACAGGGTTAACTAAGTTACCCATGAAGTTACCTTCTATATAGCCACCTACAGTGGGTTCCAGATTTGTAATCTCTATTTCTATATCAGAACAATTTTGAGTACCAGTTATATTGTCACATGCACCAAAAAGTGAAGGTTGGGAATGATAAATTGCCGCAGATAAAGAGCTGATTATACTTTGGCTACCTGTACTTAAGTTTTCTACTGCTATAATAAATGAAGAC
>CAYNJK010000010.1:0-20599 GCA_964397575.1 uncultured Saprospiraceae bacterium | reverse complement strand
CTCATACTTTGTCTTTTTTAAGAACTCTATGCCTAAATACTTCAGCCTGATAATGCAAGCAGTATTGGCAGGGGAAAATTTAATATTACTTATACTCTTGTATCTGGAAATATGCTCTAAATCCCAAGAGTGGATTTTGCTTTGTATCGGGTAAGTCTTAGCAGATTTTTCATTGTAACCCTTTCCACTATCTACAAAGACCTTGAAGAAGCTCTTTTTGCTTGTGATAATGTTATCATAGAATATTGAAGAATACTTAGAATGCTCATCAAAGTTGGTCTTAAGTTTCGAGAGAGGTGTCTTTGCTGATTTCGGATTTTTTGAAAGTGTAGCTAAGGCAGAATAAGTACTGTTCAGGTAGGGTACAATATTTTTATCTTTTATCACCCCTTTAGCTGCCTGGTAGTGGCGCATTTTTTTATCTATAAAAGAACTGAACTTCGCTTTTTCTGCGGTTTTGCCTAAATCAGCTAATCCTGCAGCTTTGAGACTTTTGCTTAATGATTTAGCCGGTGAACTGAGTAAATCTGAATAAGAGATAAAACCTCTGGACAGTTTTGAGGAATGCTTAATACCATTCAGTAAGTAGGAGGTGTAAACAAGGTAGGATTTGTTGGGAGAAAGATTATTTCGTTTTGCTAGAGAAGAAGCTACTTCTTGTGGATGTCTTACTATAAAGAGGCAGGAAATTTTATATCCAGACTCTGTTAACATTTGTTGCCAAAAGGGCAGTAAGTGACACATCCTAGGATCCTTAATACAGATTGTCTGAGAATCTCCAAATTCTTCCTCTATTATCCCGACGGCTTCAGCTTGCAGTTTTTTAACTTCTGGATGACTAACCCAGTCTTTTTCTAGATTTCCGGGGAAGTCCCACTTGATTTCTAGTGCATTAAGAATGGCATCATTAACTTCTTGTATGGTAGCATTCTCAAAAAAACCTTTGGGATTATCAAAGGATGGCGGTACTATATTCTTACCAAACTCTATGTCAAGTTGGCTTAGGCATCCAGCTAGTGCAGAAGTGCCACTTCGATGCATGCCAAGGATGATAATACAGGTCTTGCGAGTAGCCATTTATATGGAGGTTTATATTGAATGAATCAAGGAGTAAAAATAGCCAATTCCATAGATAGACTTACATATCTTGAAGTTTAGTTGACTCTACTTCTCGCTTATCATCCATCATTTTTCTGTAGAATCTAACGGCGGCATTAGGATTATCAAAAAGTTTATGACCGTCATCTGTTAAAACAATGACTCGTTGGCAGTAATTCTTTATTAAGGCCATAGCATGGCTGACGAAAATGATGGTTTTTCCATCTATTATTTGTTCCTGAAAAACTTTGTCTGATTTTGCTTTGAAATTTATATCACCAACACCACCAAAAAACTCATCTATAAGGAAGATGTCAGCATCGGCATGTACAGCAATTGAAAAAGATAACCTTGATTTCATACCTGAGGAGAAGAATCTTATAGGAGTATCTACGAACTTTTCCAGACCCGAAAATTCAATGATTTGATCAAACTTTAGCCCTATTTCTTTGAATGATAGGCCGAGGATAGTACCATTTATATATACGTTATCTCTTGCTGACAGATTTTTATCAAAACCCATTCCTAATGCCAGTCTGATCATCCTTCCATTCACATCTATTTCAGTTCCTTCATCTGGATTAATAGCTCCCATAAGAATCTTAAGAAAGGTAGATTTTCCAGACCCATTTTTGCCTATAAGCCCTAAGAATTCTCCTTTTTTAATTTCTATACTAATATCCTCCAGCACTTTGAGCTTAGAAGGCGAAACTCGCGGATTGATAATATTTGCAAGCTTACCGAAAACAGTCATTTTCTTCTGATCATAAAACTTAAAAGTCTTGTTAAGGTTCTTAATCTTTATGGCATAATCTTTTTCTTGATTAGAATCTTTGCTGCTTTTGTTTGGATTTGGTTTGCTGCTGTTTGTAGCTACTTTTTTTTCTTCTTTAGTAGACTTTATTTTCTTAGGTTCTTCCCCTTCTTTAGAGGTTTTAGTTTTGTCTTTGACTTCTGGCTTCTTTGACTCTACAGACTCAGCTTTTAAGCTCTTAGACTCATATTTAGTTTTGACTTTTTTGGACTTCGTTTTTTTTGCCATCTGCTTAGATTCTTTCGGTTATCTTCTTTGCATATTTCTTAAATGCAAAGATTGAGATTAGAAAAAGTATAAACCCAAAATGAAGATCATATATAAAGAGTTTCATATAGAACTCATTACCTTCTATAAGACAAGCTCTAGTATTTAAGATAATGCCTATAAAGGGATTGACATAGCCAGACCACCATAAAGTCTCTATAATCTTATTGCCAGGGAAGAAGATGCCTGAAGTCCAAAATCCTATCATAACCACGATATTCCAAATATGTATAATATCATCAAACACTGGCCTTATCAGTGATAGGAAGATGGAAACTGCAAAGCTGATAAAAAACCAGTTAAGCAAAATTATTGGATAGAGAACAATGGCTCTTGGGAAAGATACATCAAAAGATATAGCTAGTATAAAAAATACAACCAGATTAAACAGATAACCCAGTAGGTTGGATATGATATTTGAATAGAATAAATCTAGCCAATTGAACTGAATGTTCTCTATAAGATACCTCTTGACCTTGAGAATATTGGCGCCCTTAGATGCTGATTCTGTGAATGCTCTCCATAATATGAGTGCAGCGAAGAGTTTTAGAGCATAGTTTTCTTCTCTGTTATCAAAGAAATTAGTGAAGACAAAATAGTAAATTGCCACTTGCATGGCAGGATTTATTAAAGCCCATAGTAGCCCTAGTTTGTCATTATAATATCGCTTTTTGAAATCAACTTGGGCTAGTTTCCATATTCTTTCGACTCTATTATTCTCAGGGATAATCTGGAAAATGCGATGAAAGAGATACTCATTTATTTTAGTGTATATACCCATTAGTTTCTATCGAATGCTGATACTTTGCCCAAAAAAAAGAATTTCCATACTCTTTTGATGTCAAATACTAGAAAGTTTAGCCATTTGGAGTGAATTTTAGCTTGGTTTCTATCTTTCACTATTTCTTTAAATTGCTTTCTCTTTTTTCTGGCAATAGCTAGATCATTTTTTAAAAATTTGCCTATTGCCTTAAAGATAATTCTGACATATCTCCATTTACCTGTAACAGTAAAAGTCAGGGAGATAATTAAGTATCTTATGGTTATCACCGGCAAATTGAGCACTAAATTAATCCTAGGAACTAGTTTGAAGTAAGTATAGAGGATATTTCTTTGAGTTCTGATAGCGAAATTTTCATCAAAGATCTTACTTATAGACTGGCCACTCTTATGATAGACTATTGCTTCAGGTGCATAACTGCACTTATATCCACTTAGAAATACTCGCAAGCCAAACTCTGCATCTTCATAACCTGTAGAGAAAAATTCATCAAATAAGCCCAAATGTTCTATCACTTCGCTCCTGATAAGACATGCCCCAGCACAGGCACCTATATTCTCCTTAGATGTTGTAAATCTAGATATATGTTCATTATGAGCTTCGGGAAGTATTTCGCCCGTATTGAGCATAAAGTGGCCTATATTATCCAATCGTTGTCGATTTCCATATTGGATCATTTTGCTACTTAACAAATCACTCTCTGTTGTTCTAGCATGCTTGAGCAATTCGTCCAGCCAATCTGGATCTACTACAGCGTCATTATTTAAGAGAGCCACAAATTCTGGTAATTGATTCTTTTCTCTTAGAAATGTTAAAGCTTGATTATTAGCTTTTGCAAAGCCCAGATTGCTTTGATTTAATATAAGTGTAATGTTATGTTTGTCTTGGCAGTAAGCCTTTAGTGTATTTAATTCCTTGGGGTTCGAATTATTATCTACTACTATTGCATTCCAATTATTGTTGTTTAATTTTGACAAGGATTGGATACATTCTATTGTATCTGAACTTCCATTCCAATTTATAATGACGATAGGAATAGGGAAACGATTAGCTGACAATATTTCTTTTACTGCAATTATAGTACAAATAAATTCCTAGAATCGTCTAGGAAGGTGTTAAGTTTATAGACCTTGAAAATCAATAATAAGTATTTAAACATTCTTCTAGTGCTGTTTGCTGTCTTCTGGACTGTAGCAGTCGTATCAGACTATATTAATAAGAACCCTTTCTACGAGCCTTCTTTTACGTATTTCAGATATCTAAACCTCTCTCTCTATCTAATTGTCATTGCCGGAACGGTTTCTTTGATTTTCCTCTACGATCAACTTAAAAAGTATAAAAGTCTGATATCCAATGGTTTAGGCTTGTTTTTGCTTGTTACGGTGGAGATTGCTGCCATTACTATTGCGTTTGCATCTTTTACCGCCATCGATTTCAATGTAAATCATCTGATAAATATGCTTGGGATTAATTTCCAATCTATATTATATCTGCTACTAGTCACACTAAGTGCCTATATATATGGTGATTACTTAGCTAAATATGTCAAACAAGCCATATATAAGATTGCAGTCGGAATTATAATAATATGTAATCTATTGTTTTTGTTTGGTGTATTCCATTTTATCAATATCTATTCGGTTTTGGCGATATTGATAATTCCTATTCTTCCTAAGATACCAAGCATCCCAAAGATATTACATAGCACTTTCATAGCTAGATTAGAGTTTGAGAAGATTAGTATACTTGGGACATTCTCCTTGGTATTGATCGTATTCTTTTTCATGCTCAATTTCATCTACTCCCAGATTCCTTTTCCTACTGGGTTTGATAGTCGGAATTTCTATATGAATATAGCCAGACTGATATCTGGCAATGAAGGCTTAGTATTTGGCTGGAGACCTTATAATTGGGGTTTGTTGGTTTCTACAGGCTTCACGGTCTTTGGTAAAAATGAGGTGGCAGTTAGTTTGTCTCTGTACGGTTATATCCTGGCATTGTTTGGTATGTTTCATTTAGGTTTTAAAGTACTTAAGATGAATATCAACTATGTATTATTTTTCATGTTGATAGTGACCGTTACTCCCGCCATTGCTAATCAGCAATTTGTAGAGCACAAAACTGATTTGGCATTACTGTTTTTTCAGACCGTTTCTATTTCACTCTTCATTGAAATATTTGGTACTTATAAAGCAAATAGGTTAGAAGGTATAGCTAACTTCTCACAACTGATACTGAAAGACATTTGGCCACAATTAATTCTGCTTGGTTTGTTTTTAGGATTTGGTCTGAGTATTAAGTTGACTAACATGTTTTTGGTTTTTAGTTTGTTGATTTCGGTCTTTGCTATTAAAGGTGACTCGTATAAGTTCATAGGAGTCATAGCAATTGCCTTGGCCATATTTCTTATAGTTAGATTGGATGATCTTACAGGCTTAAGGAGATATCATCTCTCTGTAGGAATGGTCATCTTAGGCTGTTTAATTTTGGGGACAGTCCTTCTAGGATTATCATTCTTTAAGAGCAAGCAAGATCTTATTAAGTCCTTATACTTTGTTATTATTATCGGTATATGTTCTGGCTTGCCTATGATACCATGGATTACCAAGAATTATATTGAAACCAGATCACTCAATCCTAATAAACTATTGAATGGTGCTCAGACCGGACCTGATTGGGATATCAGACAGATCGACAGGGATTATCAGAATTACCACAGAAGTCGAACTAATAAAAAAGGCTGATGAGTAGACGATTCTATATAAGAACTATCGCGATCTTCTATTTATTGATCAATTCGCTGACAGTTTTCTGTCAGAACAATTCGGTACAACTACAGTCTGATACCAAAAGAGAAGAGATTCAGAGGTATTTTGGTTATGAAGTGCTTCCAGTGAGATATCTCTCCTTGCCATATGATGCATCTATTAATATAAATCAGCCAGGCGACTTTGTAGATATCGGCTTTCTTTTTCTCTTATTCATTCCAATACTTTTATTAGCATCATACAATCGAAATAAGTTAGCTTATTTCTTGACTTTAGCAGCAACGATGCTGTTGTACATCATTAGTACTGCTAGTTCCTACATATTTGCACTTTCCCAAAAAGAAAACTTAAATAGAGTAAATAGTAATGTCAATGAGCTAACCAGTTATCTAACGGATAAGAACGTTGACTTTCTAGCAGAGCCTACTGCACATATAAGTGCATATCTATATTATCTATCTCATCTTGTTTACGATCCTTTAGAAAGTTATCTCCTAACTTTTACGGGTGATAGTGATTCTATCACCTACCCTCTATTGTTCCTACTGTTTATTGGAATTATCCATTTTGTAAGAAAAGGTATGAGTTTTGATGGTAGTGGAAGATCATTGTTGGTTATAGTCTACTGCATTAATCTCTTTTTCTGGTTGTCTTTTTCTGCTGGAATCGTCTGGTATGGCTTTGTGAATATCTTTCTTGGATTGGTAGTTATATATTATTTGATACGTAAGTTGGATTATCAGTCCAAATCAATTCGATTGTTTTTGAAGAGTCTGTTTTTTGTTTGTAGCATAGGATGGGTGATTTCCTCGATTGCACTTCGCATTTCCATGATTAGAAATAATGAGGATGTTAATACCATTGGTAAATCAATGCTCAATAAAACTTTCTTTGAGTACCAGATAGGCGAGAAGAATAATTTAGATGTGTTACAAGAGTTCTATCCAGGATTTGATAGGGCGCTTGCTAAGATAAATTCAGAAACTGAGTCTAAAATATTACGTATAGGTACAAGCTTCACTTATTTTATAAAAAACAACAGTGAAAGGGTATATCTAGATAATCAACTAGGGAAGTGGTCTCAACTGAAAGATAGGTATGAGAAAAAAAATCTAATAACTGATGTGCTGAAAAGTATGGGGGTCAAATATATAATCGTAGATCTCAATACTCCTTTTATAGACAAAACACCTGAGAAAACACTGCAACTGAAATACAGAAGACTGAGACGATGGATAAGAGATCATGAATATCTACGATTACTTGCCACAGATAGAATTGTAGAAGAAGTTACTGCTAACGGGGAGGTTGTGTATTACTACAAAATGTTTGGAGAAAAAGTTGTTTTTGGTGGTCAGTATGCCATTTACGAAATCATTTAATTCACTTGCATTCAGAGGTTGTTGATATGCTCTACCATCTTGGCTTTAAGGTAATCCGGATGAAAGATTTTGTGTGCCAGCTCTAGGTTTTCGTTACCAATCATTAATTTTTCTTCCTCACTTTTGGACTCGAATGCCTTTAATTTACTTACGAGTTCGTCTACCATGCCATGCTGGAGACTGATATTCCCATCTATTTGATTTGTAATATCTGATACATGACTTTCGTCTGGACCGATGTATATAACCGGCTTACCTATAAAGATTGCTCCATAGACTTTATTTGGATGTGTATAACCTACTTGGCCTTCTCCGAGTACGACTACTTGTAGGTCGGCAGACCCTAAGGAAAGGTGGATGCGTTCTCTAGGCTGAAACGGGAGTTGGATTATATTATTCAGCTTATGCTGAGTCTTAAATTCTGTAACATCTTTCACTCTTAATCCGCCTCCAATAAATACAAAAAGAAATTTTTCGTTGTTTCTGAGTTGTTCAGCTGCTTGGAGTAAGGTATCCAGTTTGTGAGCAATAGCATGGTTGCCAGAATACATTATTACGGTCTTATCACCAAATCCATGTTCTTTTCTGAAAGGGTTATCTAGTCTTTTGCCATCGTAGACTCTATTCATTACTGGCCATACAGGCACTACTTTGATTTTTGGAGGCTCTGCTTTTTGTTCTATAAGATGATCTTTCATAAATCGGTCAAGGACTATTATAAGATCAGAGTGCTTGCTTATATAATCTGCAGCAAATTGTAAGCATTTTGCAATGAAACTATTTGGTTTAAATATTCCAGAGGCGATGGAAATACCTGGTTGTATGTCCATTACCCAAAAACAAAATTTCACCCTCTTAAGTCGAGCTGCAATGACGCCAATGAAAGAAATAAATGGAGGCAAAGTCATGCCGATTATAAGGTCATATTTTGTCCTCCTTGAAAAAAGGATTTTGAAAAACAGGAAAATATTGAAGGACAAAAAATTGGTTGCTCTACCAAAATATGTCTTCTTTGAAAAGCGAGTAGGACTTAAGCGTTCTATTTTCACACCTTTGTGGACCAGGTTTTTCTCTTCTAGTTTGATGTTTTTTTCATACGTGTAGCGACTAGTAATTACGTCTACATTATGGTTAGAATGGGCTAAGGCCTCACAGAGATCCTGTGCATGCTGGGCTACAGAGACGGTATCTGGGTAATATCCTTGTGTAAGCAGAAGTATGCGCATCTACCTAAGTCAATTATAAGTAGTTGATTAGACTTTAGACAAAGAGTGGACTTGCTCTTCTATCCAGGCATAAGTCCTTTCCATGCCTTTTCTTAAAGGCTGAGAAGGTTTCCAATCTAGTTTGTCGAAGATTAAATCATTGTCTGAATTTCTTCCTCTGACGCCTTCCGGTCCTGGAATATTATTAATAGTTAGATTCTTATTAGAGATGTCTATTACCATCTTGGCAAAATCATTGATGCCAATCATTTCTTCCGAACCAATATTTACAGGTCCTTGAAAGTCTGATTGCATAAGTCTTCTCATCGCTTCTATACATTCGTCTATATACAAGAATGACCTAGTTTGTAATCCGTCACCCCAGACTTCTATACTTGTGCCATCTACTGCTTCAGATACTTTTCTGCAAAATGCAGCAGGTGCTTTTTCTTTACCTCCTGTCCATGTGCCTTGGGGCCCAAAAATATTATGAAACCGAGCTATCCTTACAGCAGTACCATGATTTCTTGCGTATGATAGATATAGACGTTCACTAAAGAGTTTTTCCCAACCGTATTCAGAATCTGGCGCTGCAGGGTACGCAGAGTCCTCAGAACACTTCGGATTGTTTGGGTCAAGCTGGTTGTATTCTGGATACATACATGCTGAAGATGAGTAGAATATTTTGTCCACCTTTTCTTCAAAACTTGCATGGAGAACATTGAGATTACATAGTGCAGAATTGTGCATAACTGCCGCATCATTATCACCCGTGAAGATATATCCTGCACCTCCCATATCAGCTGCAAGTTGATATACCTCATCCATGTTTTTGCAGACTTTATGAGCAATCACTGGATCTCTTAAGTCTCCTAGGATAAACTCATCTGCATTCATATTGCCAAATTCGTTCTCCTTTAAATCTACGCCTCTCACCCAAAAGCCCTCTGCTTTGAGTCTATTGACCAAATGACCTCCAATGAATCCTCCTGCTCCGCAAACCAATGCTTTTTTGCCATTCATTTACCTGATGAAGTTTTTTGATGATGTAAATATCCCAACACTAAAGAACAAAGCTCTCTAAATCAACGTAAAACTAATTATAAGTTTTAATAATATGTAAAAAGCAAGAATATTTATGACTTATTCACCCTGAAATGACGAAACTTCATTGTTGCAGGCAAGTCGGAATAGATATTGTACCTAACCAAGTTAAATAGTATCTTTCTCATACTCTTAATACTTATCTTTGCCCTAGACAATGTTTAATACTCCATTCGAAGACATATACATAGTAATCCCAGCAAAGGATGAAGCAAAATTGATTCGTCCTGTTATAGAGACGACCTTGGCTTTGGGTTTTCAGAACATAGTCTTGGTCAACGATAACAGTACGGACAAAACAAAAGAGATTGCACTCTCTTATGGTCCTAAAATCAAAGTATTAGACCATATACTTAATCTGGGAGCAGGGGCGGCAACAAAAACCGGAATAGACTATGCCTTACTCCAAGGAGCAAAGTACATAGCAACTATAGACGCGGATTTTCAGCATAATCCTAAAGACCTTATTCCACTAATAAAGTGCATAGAAACACAAAAAGTCGATTTGGTAATTGGTAGTCGTTTTCTAAAAAAGAATGGTGTACCTATTACAAGAATGGTATTCAATTTTATAGGCAACATTGTAAACTTCTTTATTACTGGTCTGGTAATCTCCGATAGCCAATCAGGTATGAAAGTAATGTCACGTCGGTTTGCAGAGAACTTAGAAATAACCTTTAATGGTTACGAGTTTTGCATAGAAATAATCAAAAACGCCAAAATAAACAAGAGTAAGATCTATGAGTACCCAATAGATGTTCTCTATACTGAAGAAACCATGAAGAAAGGCCAGAATATCTTTACTGGCTTTGATATGGTAGGGAAGTTATTCAATCCCTTTCGGAACTAGTCAGTCGACTTTCCTTCTCCCTTAAAATGATCTTTCTTGTATTTAAATAAAACATTGAAACTGGTAAGGCTACCATAGATTCTGGAAATGTATTGCTGTAAGTTGACTTTGGATTCGTCTGGCAACTTGCTACTATTTATCCTTTGCTCCATAACTCTAAGTCTGTCCCTTACCATTACGATCTTATGGAAGAAGGTATCTATAGGCATCTCCTTGCTCTTGAGATCAGAATCTTCGGGCTTAAGGATAAGAGTCCCATTAGTCCATTTGTCTCCTAGCTCTACGTTTTTTTCTATACCATTATATGTCTTAAGAATCCGGATGAGACTTTTTTCTGCCTCGGTAAAAGAAATATCATTTTCAGCTGGTATGCATTCAATAATTTCTAATCCATCAGCTTCTTTACCTACCAGTTTTTTTCCATAGGTCATAAAAACAATAGTATACGCTGCTACATCTAAACCGATGACAACACCTTCACCATATGCAGGATGTTTAACTCTTGATCCTACTCCTAATAGCTGATTTTCGCTCATATCTTGACTATTATATTTGACGATTTTGTTTTACCATCATCAAATATAACATAGTAGAGCCCATTGGAAAAACTAGACAAATCAAATTTGAAATCAGAATTTGATTGTAAGTCCTTACTGAGTATGAGTTTTCCTTTGGAGTCCAACAAGCTAAGTATGCCTGTGCTCTTAGTTGATTGGACGTGGAATACATTCTCACTTGGATTTGGAAACACTGATATCGGGTTAGAATCCTCTACTGTTTCAGAAGTTGCAGTGGTTTCGGTAATGTTTAAGTCCCATATACCTCTACCATAAGTTCCATATCTGATGGTGTTGGATTCTTGAAGATATTCTACTGACCAATAAGTTTGATTAGGTGCTTTTCCTTGGGTCAATTCGTACCACTTATTATCCACTGTGGAATAGACATAGGGTCCTGCTTCAGTGGCGGCAAAGATGAAATCTTCCTCTTGATTGTAACATAGTTCGAAAACAGATGTAGGTGGTAGACCGTCTGTCATCGGTTGGAAGGATTCTCCTGCATCATTTGAGACAAAGATGGATGGATTGCTGTAACCAGAACCACCTATTATAACTTTATTTGGATCTTTTTTAGAACTCAGTATAGTGCTTCCATAAAGTTCGTTCGCTTCAGATAGTCCATCTGTTTTTTCTTGAAAAGATATACCTCTGTTCGTGGATTTGAAAAATTTTCCATTAGTAGTAAGAACATAGATCTCTTCTATATTGGCTTTATTATATTCCAATGCACTTACTTCACCACCTCCCGTCTTAAAGTTTGTTGGCCATTGACTCACAAAAAGTTGTGAGAAATCGTCTACAGTTAGTTCTACTATGTGAGAACCGTTATTTCCTAAATGACTTCCTCCAGCAATAAGAATACTATTGGGATCATAAGGAGAGGTAAGTATTGGCGGAAGCCATACAGACTGATTGTTAGTCAGTAATTCGAATTCCACAGATAAGCTTCCAGTCTCAGTAGGATCATTGTAGAATATTACCCAGCCACCTGGATATATCGCCCACAGACTTCTTCCATTATTGGTAAACTGAAGATGACCATAATCACCTGGAATAAACTGAGTGAAATTTGCAGGACCATCCTCTATATCTTTCCCTCGTTGGAGGCCTTGATCTTGCGAACCTGCAAATATATATCTGTTGTCATGCGGGTAGGTTCTAACACTGTAGTACTGGCTGATATTGAGTCCTGTCAAGGCCATGTTTTGGAAGTCTTCTCCTTTGTCATTTGACTTACTGACACCTCCATGATTGGCTACTATAAGGACTTCACCATCAGTGTCTGTACTGTACTCAGCAATGTCCATTATATCTGCATGGAGAGTAGTGGACTGATTAGAATAGTAATCGTACCAGTTATTGACCTTAGCCCAGGTACGTCCTCCGTTTATACTTCTATATGCTTCTATGGCTCCAAACATAACTATGTCTGGGTTTGACGGTAATATTTTTATACCTACCTCCCATGGACGAGCGGGTAGCTGCGATAACTGACTCCAATTAGATCCATAGTTAGTCGAGCGATATAGCCTTTGTTGGTTGTCATAGCACAAGAAAGTCACTACACCATTTGTATTCGACACTGATATATTGGCCAAGTCATCTCCGAAGGTGATAGAAGATCCTGCTTTCTTAAGTTCTAGTCTATCTAGAGCTCTATTGAACTTAAAGAAATCTGCTGATATATAGTTCTTCCTCTCTACTACATACACTTCGTTTTTTTGACCATCGGAAGTTAAACTAACCTCTTGAAGCAGATTAGTATCAAATTCCTTTAGCATCTGAAAACTTGTTCCATAATCTTTGGAATAGACTAGGGTGACTGGACTGTCTTCGTCTTGCTGAGTCAATAAAAAGATATACTTGCCTGAAATTATACTTGTGAGGTCTTTGACGTCGTAAACAAAGTTGTCATTTAGACCAGAGGCTGGATGCCATATTTGTTCAGACCCATCCATGTAATAGGGTATTCCGCCGATACTAGATATAAGCCTATAATCCTCTCCTGGTGGATAAACAATGCTGAAAATATCTTGATCAAATCTTAGACTTTCCTCTACAACGGACCAGTTAAATCGCACAATATCACTCTTCCAGATAGACCCTCCTGATGCCATTGCGTAAAGCAGCTTGTCATGCTTGTTATAATCTGTCTTTGTAATACTGCCAGCAAGATTAAGACTACCTTTTTCCTGCCACTTTGCAACTAGAGCACCGTTGGCTACTGAGATGTCTTTGCTATTACTTTTAAAAAAATCTTGATTTTGAACCAGTTTGTCATATTTGTCTATGGCGTTATTCCGTTCTACGACTCGCCAGTCAGTGCCTGGTGCTGATTTGTGAATGGCTTCAAACCAGTATTTCTTAAGCTCTTTGTGTTCACCTGTTTCCAGGTTTTCAATGTAGGTAGTGTCTGTCGGTTGAGGAAGGAAGCCACTCACTGGTACGGAAGAATCATTACAACCAATAGATAAGGTTGTAAGAATCCCAATAGTAGCAATGAATACGAATATATGTTTCACTTATCCTCGTTTACAAATTAATAACGAAACAAGCGATAAGCATGTTCCATTTTACTGTTTTAAATTATCATCCCAGTTTTTGGCCTCAGGATCGACAAGTTGACCTTGCGACTTACCTACTATCATAGATACTGTGGCGTCTCCAGTAACATTTATTACTGTACGCAGCATATCCAAAGGTCTGTCTATCGCAAATATCATTGCTAATCCTACCATCAATGTTTCTCTGGAAACACCGAGGGAGTCGAGAACTATGACTAGCATGACCATACCTGCTCCTGGAACTGCGGCCGAACCGATCGAAGCTAATGTCGCAGTCAAGACGATTGTCAATTGATCAGGAATAGTTAGTCCGTAATTTAACGACTGACAAATAAAAACTGCTGCCACAGCCTGATACAAACTTGTACCATCCATATTTATTGTAGCGCCAACGGGACATACAAAGCTAGTCACTTCTTTGTTAACCCCTAGGTGCTCCTCCACTCTTTCCATTGTTACAGGTAAGGTAGCTGCAGAGGAGCTGGTAGAAAAGGCTAGGAGTTGGGCAGGACTGATTCCTTTAAGGAAGGACATAGGGGACCTGCCAGTATATAGTTTAACAACGGTCACATAGATGCCCAGCATTGTAAGTAAGCCCATAATGACAGTAATTGCATATTTGGCCAAGGCAATGAAAATATCAGGATTCGTGGTTTCTACTATCAGTGTAGCTAACAACGCAAACACAGCATAAGGAGCCATTAACATAATCAAATCTATCATCTTCATGATAACCTCATTGAGACTATTAAAGAACTCTCTCAGAGGTCGTGATTGCTCTTCTCTTACTAAGAGTAAACTGATGCCAAAGAATATTGTAAAGAAGATTACCTGCAGCATGTTACTATTACTACTGGCTGCCCCAAAGATATTGTCAGGTACCATGTCCTCTATGAATTTTAGAGGCCCTGTGTCTTTTTGGGCAAAAGCTGATTCTACTCGTGCACCTGCTTTCGTGTTGTATGCCTCACTTAACTCAGCTACGGTTTCTGGACTGATGCTGTTACCAGGCTGCACTATATTGACCAGCAATAAGCCTATGGTTACGGCTATCACTGTACTGCATATATAAAGTAATAAAGTTCTGGTTCCAATTTTGGAGAACTTGGAAATATCCTTCAGGTCCGATATTCCTTTTATTAGGCTAGCAATAATAAGGGGTATAGCAATTAGTTTAAGCAGCTTAATAAAAATGCTTCCTACAGGCTTGATCCAATTGACAACAAAAGACTTTCCTACTCCAAGGTTAGAGACAATCAGGCCAAATATAACGCCGAGCACCATGCCTCCCAGGATTTGCCAATGTAATGCTATTTTCTTCATAGTATCTTAAGGTTCAGTAGGCAAATTACTGATTTAAACTTACATTGAAGCAGTATCAGATCTTTGTAGCTCTAATCATTTCGCGCTTTTTAGCAGGACCATTAAGTCTTTCTACTTTGTAGCCTAAAGAGCTAAGTGTACGTCTGAATGCGCCCTGAGAACAATACGTTACCAGACATCCTCCTACACTTAGATGATTATACAGTTTGGAATGGATTTCTTCTTCCCATAATTCATGCTGGCAGGAAGGTGCAAAAGCATCATAGTATATTAAATCATATTCCTGCCATTCTTCGAAATTATGAATGTTGGCTTTTGATTTTAGAAGAGAGAAAGAATCTGATAAGCTGACTTCTGAGTTCCATGTAGAATTATGGATTGTGGACAACACAGCTTGTAAGTGCGGTCTATTAAGCGATTTAGGAAAATTTAGTTCAGCAGCCTGACTATTCGATAGGGGATGACTTTCTATAGCATGGTAAACTATGGAGAGATTGAGGTCTTTTGCCTCTAGATAGGTCAAAAGAACATTAAGTCCAGTACCTAGACCCATCTCAAAGATTCTGAGAGGGGATCTGGTACTTTTTCTTTTATGATACAGTCCTGCAGAAATAAATACATGAACTGACTCTTCTATTGCACCGAAGAGCGAGTGATAATGAGCATCAAAGTGCTCACTGTATACAGTATGTGATTTATCCTTAGTTGTAAGGATAGTATGTGACAAGTCTTACTTGCAGCTTACTTAGTGAAAGGAAGGGTAATAGGAGGCAATAACTCAAAGTTATTAGGACATCCAACACCTTTTTTAGCACATGAGCTGAAGACAGTCAACACAATCAAAAAAGCAAATACTTTTGCAACAGCATTAATGTGATTCTTACGCATTATTTTTTGTTTAATTTGTTATCTAACGAAAGGGAGACAAATATATTACCAATTAGAGATAGATGTAAGCTATTTGTCACTTCCTTTATAGATAATTTAACAAATGAATTACCATTTAATAGCGATTGGCGGTAGTATTATGCACAATCTGGCCATCGATCTTCTGGATTTGGGGCATAAAGTCACTGGTTCTGACGATGAAATCTATGAACCAAGCAGATCTAAGCTAGAAAGTCGTGGCTTGCTCCCACAAAAACTTGGCTGGGATGGGAAACGTATTAGTCCTGACATTAATACTATTATTTTGGGTAAGCATGCCAAAGAGGATAATCCTGAACTACAAGTAGCCCTAAAACTTGGACTTACTATCCAATCTTTTCCAGAATTTATAGCTTCTTCCACAACTGCAACTCAGAGGATTGCAATTACGGGAAGCCATGGAAAAACGTCGACCACCGCTATGGCTATGTATGTCATGAAAAAGCTGCAGATCGATTTCGACTATCTAGTAGGTGCACAGATTGAGGGTTTTGATAAAATGGTAAGGATGTCAGGTGCTGATATTCTCATCGTAGAAGGAGATGAATACCCCAGTTCAGCATTAGATATGCGAGCGAAGATGTTACATTATAACGCTAATATTTCAGTAATAACTGGAGTGGCGTGGGATCATGTAAATATCTACAAGACCTATAAGGACTATAAACAAATCTTCATTGACTACCTCGATAAGAAAACAAAAGAGGACTTGGTGTTCTTTGACCAGTCTGATAGTGCACTTTTAGATATGGTTTTGGATAAGAAATATGCCTGTAAAAGAATTGGCTATGAACACTTAGAAATCTCCAAAAAAGGAGAAGTAATATGGAACACGAAGACCTATCCAATCCAAGTTTTTGGAAGGCATAACATGAAGAATATGAATGCTGCAAGACTTGTATGTAATCAATTAGGCGTTTCTACAGAAGATTTCTTATTAGCTATTAAAGATTTTACTGGTGCCGCCAAACGACTAGAAACGATAAGTCAGACTGAGAGTAGGGTGGTTTATAAAGATTTTGCGCATGCACCCTCTAAAGCAGAGGCAACAGCTGAGGCCGTAAGAGCCCGGTATCCTAAGGCAAGAATTTTTGGATTACTGGAGTTGCATACTTTTTCTAGCTTATCCATGGACTTTATAGAGCAGTATAACTCATCTTTAGATAGCTTGGATGATGTCGTTGTGTTTTATGATCCAGCCGCTGTTGCACTTAAGCGAATGCCCGACCTTGAGGCTCAGAAAGTCAAGTCAGCATTCAATCATCATAGCCTTCAAATAATAAACTCCAGCATAGATCTAGATCAAAAGTTGAAAGTAATTAAGGAATCAGACTTTGATGTCGTCCTAATTATGAGTTCTGGCAACCTTGGAGGCCTCATTATCAATCATTACTTTCATTAGAGTTGCTATAATTGACTATTTTTGCATCCAATTTTAAATTACTACAATGGCTCGAATAATTACGTTAAGAGATGCTCTGAAAGAAGCAATGAGTGAGGAAATGAGAAGAGATGAGAATGTCTTCATAATGGGCGAAGAAGTTGCAGAATACAATGGTGCTTATAAAGTAACCAAAGGAATGCTCGATGAGTTCGGTGCAAGGAGAGTTATAGATACTCCTATTGCTGAATTGGGTTTTGCTGGAATTGGCGTTGGTGCTGCTATCAATGGCTTAAGACCTATTGTAGAATTTATGACCTGGAATTTTGCAGTTTTAGCCTTTGATCAGATTGTCAATAATGCTGCAAAGACTTTGTCGCAAACTGCTGGTGACTTCACTTGTCCGATTGTTTTTAGAGGGCCATCAGGTGCTGCTGGTCAGTTAGCACAACAGCATTCACAAACCTTTGAGAGTTGGATGGCTAACTGTCCAGGACTGAAAGTTATATCTACAACTGATCCTTATGATTCTAAAGGACTTATGAAGTCTGCAATTAGAGATGAAGATCCTATTTGCTTTATGGAATCAGAAATGATGTATGGATATAAAGGTGAGGTGCCAGAGGAAGAATATCTTATACCTATAGGTAAGGCCGCAGTTAAAAGAGAAGGCACGGATGTTACAATTGTTTCATTTAACAAGATGATGATTGTCGCAATGGATGCCGCCGAAGAGCTCGCTAAGGAAGGTATATCAGCAGAGGTTATTGATTTGAGAACGATAAGACCATTAGATCATCATACTTTGGTGGAATCTGTAAAGAAGACCAATAGGCTAGTAGTTGTAGATGAATCATGGCCATTCGCAGGTGTTTCAGCAGAGATTGCCTATGAAATTCAGAAATATGCCTTTGACTATTTGGATGCTCCAGTTACAAGGGTGAATTCTGCAGACACCTCTCTGTCTTATGCACCTACTTTAGTCGAAGAGTATCTTCCTAATGCTAGTAAGGTAGTAAAAGCTGTAAAGGAAGTAATGTACGTCAAAGCATAGTCTCGTTCGAACTAATGTTCGTTCTCTAGACATTGAATAGGAAGTGCATGATATCTCCGTCTTGCACGATGTATCCCTTGCCTTCTACGCCTAATTTTCCAGCTTCTTTGACTTTAGCTTCAGAGCCTAAGGTGACATAGTCATCATACTTTATAACTTCTGCTCTGATAAAACCTTTTTCAAAATCTGTATGAATAACACCAGCTGCTTGAGGAGCAGTAGAACCAACTTTTACCGTCCATGCACGGACTTCCTTTTCCCCAGCTGTGAAATAGGTAATCAGACTTAGCAATTTGTAACAGCTTATTATAACGCGATTAACTCCAGGTTCGTTAAGTCCCATCTCCTCTACAAACATCATTTTCTCTTCATAATCTTCTAATTGTGCTATCTCTTCTTCGATAGAAGCACATATCAAAATCACCTCAGCATCTTCGTCTTTGACGGCCTCTCGGAATCTCTTTGTATGCTCATTACCATCTTTTACAGAATTCTCATCTACGTTACAGACATAGAGAATAGGCTTTCCAGTGAGTAGCATCATTTCCTTTACAAGGGCTTGCCCATCTTCCTCTAGTTCCATAGCTCTTGCTGAGGTTCCAGCTTCAAGTTGCGTATAGATGCTTTGCGCAATTTCTACATTCTTCTTATCCGCAGACTTTCCTGTCTTTGCTTGCTTTTTTAATTTTTCCAGCCGCTTTTCTACTGTTTCCAAGTCCTTTAGGATGAGCTCGGTATCTATGATTTCTTTGTCTCTTACTGGATCTACTGAGCCGTCTACATGTACTACATTATCATTGTCAAAACATCTGACCACGTGCGCTATAGCATCTACTTCTCTTATGTTTGCTAAGAATTGATTGCCCAGACCTTCTCCTTTACTTGCACCTTTGATTAGTCCAGCGATGTCTACTATTTCTACTGTAGTTGGCTGTACTTTCTGGGGATTGACCAATTTGGCAAGTTGAGTAAGTCTGTTATCTGGAACGGTTATGACTCCTACATTGGGTTCCTTAGTTGCAAAAGGATAATTAGCTGCGAGAGCTTTTGCATTGGTTAGTGCATTGAACAAGGTAGATTTTCCAACATTTGGCAGACCTACAATTCCAGCATATAACGGCATATCTTTCTTCTATTTTGCCGCAAATATAGACTCTTTAATAGACTAGAATAGGATAAAAAAATAAAGGGCAATTATTTATTAATTGCCCTTTATCGAAGTTCTTATTTTATGCAGTAATTATTTGCCCATTTTGGCAGCTGCAGCATCGTACTTAGCTTTGTATTCATTTGACTTTTCTAAGTTATTCATCCTAGCGTAAATCTCTTTTAAAGCTATAATAGTATTTAAATCTCCAGAATTAGCTGCTTCTGCCTTTTCGAAGAATGGTAAAGCTGTTTTGAACAGTTTATCCATTTCAGCCTTTGTTTCATCATACTTTTTCATGCCTGCTGGTGTTAAATCAGCTGACAAACTATTCAACTTATCAACATAGGTTGCTGCTTTGTTGTAATAAAGAGCACCGATACTGTATTGTGCATCGAAGTTGGAAGGATCTTTTTCAAGAGCTATTTCGTAATAGTTTTTTGCTTTGTCTCTGTATTCCTGAGACTTTGCATTGTCTTCTTCTTGTTGTTGCAACTGGTCATAGACACTACCCATAGTATTATAGATGGAAATGTTGTCCGGTTCTTTTTCTATTGCCGTTTCCAATTTAGATATAAGTTTATTCAGCTCACCTACCTTTAGATAGTGGTTAATCTCTGCAAATAATAAACCCGTATCATCTGGAGCCATTTCTCTTCCTTTAGACAAAAAGCCTAGAGCGGTTTCTACGTCAGAATCTGCAGTTATATTATACAGTGCTTCGTACACAAAAGGCTCTGTAGAACCGGCAGCGTATAATTCATCCAGATATGGTTTTGCACCTGCATGATTTTCCGAATAGTATCCAGCGATTGCAGTGAAAAGATTTTGTTCAGATCTTATAGCAGGATCGTCTAATCTACTTTGCTTACCCATGCTCTTTAGCAAATCTGCAGCTTTGATTGACTTATCAAAATTGCTGAAGGCATTGACAAAATCCTTTGCCTGATAAGCAATGATTCCGAAGTTGTTAAGGTGACTTTCTATCTGAGCAAGATTAGTCTGTATTTCCTTTTTTTCGTTCTTTTTCTCTGCTAGGTCGTTTGCTTTGAGTAATGCTTCATAAGCGTCTGACGCTGCATTAGGAGCGGAAATAACATATGAATTTGTAAGATCTATGGTCTTGTTTTTCATCTCCATATTAGCAAGAGAGTTCAGGACCTTAGCTTTTGTTATCCATGATTTTGCACTTCCTGCAACTTCATTAGAAGAAAAGGCAGACTCAAGTAACTGCATACCTTTTGACAAAGCATCAGTATCGTTATTATCAGTAATGTATTTCTTAATAGCTTTTTCAGCATTCTTTAGGTCTTTAAAGCCATCCTGTGCAAATATCGATGCAGTCGATAAAAGACCTACAGTTAAGATTAAAAG
>CAYNJK010000009.1:13011-21196 GCA_964397575.1 uncultured Saprospiraceae bacterium | reverse complement strand
ATTGTGAGTTTTTGCGCGGAAAGAGTTGCGCTGGATCTATCTATGAAACGAGAACTACAGAAATTAAGAAAAGCACTGAAACAACCGATGGAACTCGTTGCTACCGAAATAGCAGAGGGTTTCAGCCATTTCAGAGCTAAAAACAAAGTCTACTCACTGCTAGATAATCCAAGCAAAGGTTCTAAGAAAGTCTACCATATAGCGCATTACACTTTGTCTAATGCTGGTGAGATATTATCCTTCCAGTCGTTATCAGAGATTTTTTGTCACTTCAGGATAGCAGTCTGCGCTGGAAGAAACAACACGTACATACAGTGGTAGATGACGCCTCTACCAAGAAGCTCAACTCTGCCAAAGGCTTCCTTATAGGAGGTGGGGGTCTATTTATCAGCGACACAAATAAAAACAAACTCAGTGGCTGGCAGTGGTCTTGTTCTTACGAACAATTAGAGCAATTAGATTCTCCCTTTGTGCTTTTTGCTGTAGGCTACAATCAGTTTAGGAATCAAGCTGGCTTTCAGGATATCTTTGGAAAGCACATCCATAAGCTGACCGAAAAGGCACTATACATAGGCCTCCGAAATGAAGGAAGTATTGCCTCTTTCCGCCAGCACTTGCCGACAGACTTACATGCTAAGGTCCGCTTCCAACCCTGTCTGACGACGATTATAAAAAAGATCTATCCGGCTCTATCCGAAGCAACTAAGAAAGAAGATTTCATTGCTGTCAACTGTGCCTTTGATAGGTCCAAAAATCGCTTTGGCAAAGAGATGGGTGCCAAACTATCAAGGATAGCAAAAGCACTGGCTGTCCTCAGTAAAGACCGACCGATAAAATATTATGCACATACCAAAGAGGACCAGTATTTTCTGCCTTACTTGGACGTCCACGAAGTACCGTATGAATTGGTAAAGCTGTACAATGTTACTTCTAAGACCATAGTAGAGGCATATACAAAACCAGCCTTAGTAATGGGTATGAGAGGCCATGCACAACTGATTGCTTTTGGTTGTGGTACGCCGACGATATCTCTCATCTCACATAACAAACTGAAATTTTTTCTGGAAGACATCGGCAAGCCGGAATGGGGATTGGAGGTAGATGATCCTGCCTTGGATGAGAAAATCACGGCCCTCTCACAAGAGATGCTTGCCCAGCCTGATTCTATAGTTGCCCATATAGATAGTTGGCAGCAAAAGTTCTATGACGTATCGCTTACTAATGCAAAGGAATTCTTAGAGTATATCTAGATGATAAGTGGACGATATACTAATGATGGGGTAGCGACTTTGCGTCTAAATACCTTACAAGAAAAGACCAAAGCTGTTCTAGTACAGAAACTACAATCAGGAGAATATAGTTATGAGACCTTGAGTGACTGCCCCTTATGTAATTCTAAAAACCAAGAATTGCTCGCTGAGAAAGACCGTTATGGCATAGAAAATACGGTTGCTGTTTGCAAGGATTGTGGTCTTGTAATGACCAATCCTCGGATGACACAAGAGTCATATACTGGGTTCTATAATGATATTCAGAAAAAGCTATATGTCGGGGAGGAAAGACCTTCAGGAGATTATTTTGTGCGACAGAAAAATAAGGGGAAAGAAATCTATGAGTTTTTGCAGAGAGGTGGATTGGTAAGTGATAAGCAAGCGATGCAGGTATTAGAGATAGGCTGTGGTGCAGGAGGCATATTGGCTTATTTCCAAGATCAAGGCCACGAGGTCAAAGGGATGGATATCGGAACAACTTATATAGAGTTTGGCAAAGAGAAAGGACTCAATATTGCAGATGGTTTTCTCAAGGACCTAAGCACCACACATAAGTATGATCTTATAATTTACTCTCACGTGATGGAGCACATTCTAGATGTTGCAGAGGAATTGGAGCTGATAAAATCATATCTAAAGCCAGGTGGCGTTTTATACATAGAAGTGCCAGGCATAAAGAATGTTTATCAGAAATATAAAATGGATTATTTGACATATTTCCAAAGTGCACATACCTTTCACTTCAGTCTGACGACGCTAAAGAACTGGTTGTCAGCGGCTGGATATGATTGTCTGGTAGGTACAGAGTTTGTAAGATCTGCTTTTAGACTTACAGAATCAGATGATTCCAATGAGTATAAGCGTAAAAATGATTACGAAGCTGTCACGAAGCATATTGCTAAGGTAGACCGTTATCGTTCTTTATTTCCGCTGACACCGTATTTTTTTAAAATGAAATTAGCTGGGCTAAAACAAAAATTTAAGTAAAATGAGTTACAAGAAACCTGTTATCATTGCCGAAATAGGCTGTAATCATAAGGGTAGTATGGAGATAGCCAAAGAGCTAATAGATCTTACTAAATCATCCGGTGCGACCTATGCTAAGTTTCAGAAAAGAAATCCTAAGGAACTGCTGACTGAAGAGCAGTATAATGCCCCACATCCGGTAGCATATAATTCTTACGGTGACACCTATGGGGCACATAGAGAGTTTTTGGAATTTGACCAAGAGCAGCATAGAGAACTACAGGCCTATTGCAAGTCCATAAACGTCGGTTACGCAACCTCCGTCTGGGATACAACCTCTGCCAAGGAAATCGCAGCACTGAAGCCCGACTTCATAAAGATTCCTTCCGCTTGCAACAATCACTTCCCAATGCTAAAAGTCTTGCGTGATGAGTACCAGGGTGAGATACATGCCTCACTGGGAATGACAGAGCATGGAGAAGAGCAAGCACTTATAGAGTTTTTTGAAGAGACAGATAGTGCAAAAGACAGATTGGTATTGTACAGTTGTACCTCTGGATATCCAGTTGCTTTTGATGATGTATGCTTGCTGGAAATCAGAAGGATACAAGAGAAGTATGCTGATAGAATTAAACAAGTCGGATTTTCTGGGCATCATCTAGGTATTGCAATAGATATAGCAGCTTATACTCTGGGCGCCGAGTTTATAGAACGTCATTTTACAAAAGATAGAACCTGGAAAGGGACAGATCATGCGGCCTCATTGGAACCAAGTGGAATGCAGAAGTTGGTAAGAAACCTGCAGGCTACGCATTCAGCGCTCCAACATAAACCAGCAGAAATCCTAGATATAGAAATAGAACAAAGACGCAAACTCAAGTATCGCCCACATTGAGTATAACTAAAGTCTCGGATCAAGGCACCATCTATCTCTTAGGTAGTGGGTACTCTATAAATCAGTTAAGTCCTGTAGAGAGGTCTGTCATTAATGCAGCCCAAGTTCGTCTGGCACTCAATAAGTTTACGGCCTTTCATGAGCAATCAGGCATCCGACCTAACTACACCTACTTTATTGACTACCATAATAAACATGCTAAGGAGTTTATACAACGGACGATAAATACTATAAAGCTTACTGGCTTAGAAAAAGGTATGACCTTGGTCTTGCATAAGAATGTGTCAGGTCGACTGTACCGAACTAAGAATCTAGCCTATCACTTGCAAGCGCTGAATCCATTCAATTATATCCATTTTAAAAGGCCGCGATTCATCTTGGATTATGAAGTGAAAGTTGATTTTGTAAAGATTGGTGATTTTATGAAGTTATCTCCATGGGCGGACTCCTTCGATGACGAGCTGTTTCATTATCGTTCCAGCCTCACTTCTGCCCTGAATTATATCACCCTGAAATTTGATCCATGCAAAATTGTATTGGTAGGCGTGGATCTCAATAAGAGTGCTTATTTCTATCAGGAAGAAATAGAAGCAACTCAAGTGCATGACAACAATAAGTTCAGAGCTGAAGAAAAGAAAGCAGGCAAGCATTTTACAGCACTGGATTATAAAGGCACAAGTATGATAGACAACTTTCATCTTGTAACAGCTAGTCTCATCGACAGAGGTTTTACTCTTGTATCTTCCAATCCCAATAGTCTATTTGCTGAGCAAGGAATTTGCCCCTACGAAGCTATTGCAACCTAAGTGACGGACTATAGACTTAGATAGGTGATGCTTTCAGGTATGTCAGAATTTGCGAAAGTAGATCGCACATCGAAAACAATAGCTCCTTCTTTCAGAATGGGAATATAGTCCTGAAGTGAGTCCATCTTCATGACCTTATGAGAAACAGCAATGACTACAACATCATAGGGTCCAGATGGCTGATCTATTAGGTCTAGTCCCATGCTATCAGATACCTGTTCTTTGTTTACAAGAGGGTCTTGGACGTCTACCTGTATCTGATATTCTTTTAATTCTTTTATCAGGTCTAGAACCTTTGAGTTTCGAGTATCTGGGACATTTTCTTTGTAAGTGATACCTCTGACCAGTGTGGTACAGTCTGATAGTTTCTTGTTTTGTTGTAACAGGTTTTTGACAATTTTCTGAGCTATGAATGGGGCTATATTATTATTGACACGTCTGCCACTGAGGACGACTTCTGGCTCGTATCCGACTTGCTTTGCCTTATAGGTGAGGTAATAAGGATCTATACCTATACAGTGACCACCGACGAGACCAGGGTAGAAGTTCATGAAATTCCATTTGGTGCTTGCGGCAGCAAGTACTTCATGCGTATTGATTTCTAACTTGTCAAAGATCATAGCAATCTCATTCATGAAAGCTATATTGACGTCTCTTTGTGTATTTTCTATGATTTTTGCTGCTTCTGCAACCTTCATAGAGGAGGCCTGATGTAGACCGGCAGTAATGACATCAGAGTAGAATCTGGAAACCACAGCCAGAGCTTCTTCATCGCAAGCAGAAACTATTTTTACGATTTTATCTATAGTGTTTTTTGTGTCACCGGGATTTATTCTTTCTGGTGAGTAGGCGACCTTGAAGTCTTTCTTGTATGCCAGTTGTGACTCCTGGATAAGTAAGGGAACACAGACCTCTTCTGTGCATCCGGGATATACGGTGGATTCAAATATTACATAATCTCCTGCTTTAAGTACACTGCCCACAGCTTTAGTTGCAGCTTTCAGCATCTGTAACTCAGGCACTTTATGCACATCTACTGGCGTAGGTACAGCGATGATGTAAAAATTACAAGAAGCGATATCAGAGAGCTCAGTACTGAACTCTATATCCTTGTTTTGGAAGTTTTCCTCTGCCAGCTCATTGTTGCCATCTTGTTTTTGCTTCAGTGCTGCTACACGATCGGCATTGATGTCATAACCTACCACTTCATGTTTTTCAGCAAAGGCAAGTGCCAAGGGGAGTCCCACATAACCAAGTCCGACTACTGCAATTTTTCTGTTTTGTGACATCTACTTTTATGAGCTGAAGTATTCTAATCTTTATCTAACTACCTGATTGTAACGATCAGCAAGTATAAACTAATCTTATAAGTTGGCAAAAAATCAATGAGGTCATTTAGCAATTGCTACTTGTCTGGATGCTTACTAACGAATTTTTTTATGTGATTCAGTATACTTTCACTTGCTGATCCATTACCAAAGACCTTACTTTTTTTTGCCATTTGCTGCCTTACTGTAGCATCATCCAGTACTTGGCCCACAGCGGTCACAATGGACTCCGTTTCAGGGGCTGTTAGCAAAGCCAGTCCAGCATCTACTGCTTCTTGCCGTTCAGTAGTTTGTCGGACTATAATGGTAGGACAACCTATAAAGGTGCTTTCCTCTTGGAGGCCACCAGAATCTGTAATAAGCAAGCTGGCTTTTGTCAGCAGTCGTATCATGGAAGTAAAGGAGACTGGTTCTAATAGTTGGATCTTGGAGTCAGCTAGATATGCAGTTATCACCTCTTTGATCACTGGGTTGGGATGTAAGAAGAACAAGAAGTTTTTATCTTGATATTTTTCTGAAAGAGTTTTTAGAGCAGCAAGTATTTGCTCCAGTTTTACTCCCTGGTTCTCTCTTCTATGAATGGTGATGATAATCAGCTCATCCATCTCTAATAGGCTTCCTACTTCTGAAAGTGGAGGTGTTTTCTCCATTCGGCTTTGAATCAGTGCTACAGCATCTAGGCCAGTATTGCCAGTGACATATTTGCTGCCAGTTACAGCTTCTATATTGAGATTTTCGAGATTGGAATTTGTAGGGCAGAAATGCAGTTCGGCAAACTGGCTGATGAGTCTGCGATTTATCTCTTCTGGAAAAGGATCTGTCTTAATCTTACTGCGCAACCCGGCCTCTATATGTGCAACTGGAATTTGCTGATAGAATGCAGCCATTGCACCTGCGAGAGCCGAGCTGGTATCACCTTGTACTATGACCAGTTGTGGCTGTTCATTCTGAATGACCGTTTCCAACTTGGATAATAGCTTTGCAACTTGACTGGAAAGACTCTGTTCGGCTTTCATTAGCGCCAAATCATATTCTGGTTTTATCCCAAAGGTGTCCAAAGCTGAACTCGCCAGCTCTTTATGCTGCCCAGTATGACAAACAACTGTGCCTAGCTGTCCATCATTTTTGGATGTAAGGATAAGGGGTGCTAACTTGATAACTTCTGGGCGAGTGCCTAAAATATAAAGCAGCTTAATTTGTTTCACTATGACTTACTAGGCGGTGACACTTTCTATCAGATACATCATTTCTGATCCTATTTCCACCACTTTGTTAGCGTAGACTTCTTCTTCTTGGGCAGTGCCGTCAGCTACCTTAGGGTCTTTGTAACCTAAGTGAAATCGTGCATACGAAGAAGGTATGAGAGGACAGTTTTCATCCGCATCTCCACAGACAGTAATGTTGATGATGTTTTTATACTCTATGAGTTCATCAGAATAGACTTTGGAGTAATAGTAGAGATCATCATTGCCTATATTGTAGATATAGAGAGGATTAGGATCTTCTCCATATTTTATAAAGTTAAAACCCCAAGATTCTATGGCTTTTACCATTGCGGGATTGAAAGCTGTATATTCTGTTCCAGCACTCAGGGCAATAAGGTTCATCTTTTTCTCTCTAGCAAGAATATCGAGCATGAACTCTGCCGTCTGTGATCGTCTAGAGTTATGGGTGCAAATAAATTTTACGACTACCTCGTTGTTCTCTTTTAGCGCTTTGCGCATTGTGCCGGCAATCTGATCTAAGGTTTTTTTTCTTAAGTCTGATATAGCTTTCTGACCTTGATTAATTAACTGTCTAAATTTACTTTGCATAAGTATATGACTATTAACACTACCCCAAAATGAATTATATATCAAATATAATCCTCATTATTGCAAACATATGCACGATTCTCATAATATAAACAACCTTAACTATTAAAACACTAGCTTTTATTCCTGCTCGGGGCGGCAGCAAGTCCATTCCCAAAAAGAACATCAAAAACTTTTGCGGTCGACCACTAATTTATTGGAATGTCGCAGCACTAAATGATGCAGCCCAAGTAGATGAGATTATTATATCCACGGACAGCGATGAAATTGCCCAAACAGCCCTAAGCTTTGGTTTTGATAAGTTGTCTATCCATTATCGGTCTGAGGAGAATGCACAAGACCATTCATCTACAGAAAGTGTCATGTTAGAATACCTCAGTTCTTTACCTTGTGCAGATGAGGATCGTTTTATGCTGGTACAAGCAACATCTCCTTTCACCAGAACTCAAGACTTTAGTGCAGCATTAGACTTGCTCCATTCTTCGGATAAAGACAGCTTACTTTCTGTGGTCAGAACTAAGCGATTTTTCTGGAAAGAAGATGGTACGCCACTAAATTATAACTACAAAAGCAGACCTAGAAGACAAGATTTTGATGGCTTACTCATGGAAAATGGTGCTTTCTATATTAATTCCGTTGGTAATATTATGACGGAAAAGAACAGATTATCAGGTAAGATCGCTTTATATGAGATGCCAGAATATACCTCTATAGAAATCGATGAAGAGCACGACTGGCTCATCGCAGAAGCTCTTATGAAAAAATACAACCTAATTAAAAATGTATAAGTCTCCGCTTTAGCTCAAGAAGCCTCACACCTCATAACATACTTAATACTTCCTACTTAATACTTATTAGTACTTAATACTTCCTACCCATCCCTTCAAACCCTCATCCCTACAAACCCTCAAACCTTACACCTCAAACCTTCAAACCATACACCTCAAACCCTCAAACCTTCAAACCTTACACCTCAAACCTTACACCTCAAACCTCAAACCTTACACCTCAAGCCCTCAAACCATACACCTCAAGCCCTCAAACCATACACCTCAAACCATACACCTCAAACCTTCAAACCATACACCTCAAACCTTACACCTCA
>CAYNJK010000009.1:0-12911 GCA_964397575.1 uncultured Saprospiraceae bacterium | reverse complement strand
CCTCAAACCATACACCTCAAACCTTCAAACCATACACCTCAAACCTTACACCTCAAACCTTAAACCTACCTAACCCACCTTCTATGCTTCCCAAAAGCAGGTCCAGCTTTATCCTTATCAGATAACAAGATGTCTTTCTTAGGAATCTGCCAGTCCAGCTTCAGCGCTTTGTCCAACGGGTGGATATGTCCTTCACTTTCTTTACTGTAGAAATTGGTGCACTTATAATTAAAAACAGCTTCTTTACTCAAGGTGACAAAACCATGTGCAAAACCCTGCGGTACAAGCATTTGTCTCTTGTTGGTATTGCTGAGGACGACGCTAAAACTTTCTCCGTAGGTCGGTTCATCTGGTCGAATATCTACAACTATATCCAATACTTTCCCTTTCGTAACTCTGACCAACTTGTCCTGACCATACTCCGGTAATTGGTAGTGCAGCCCTCTTAAGGTGCCATATTGAGATTTGGATTCATTGTCCTGAACAAACTTCATTTTTACTCCAGCTTCTTTCCAGATTTTCTCACTATATGACTCAAAAAAGTAGCCTCTTTCATCTCTAAATACTCGAGGGTCAAAAAGATATAGACCCTTAAATTTTGTCTTGGTAATGCTCATCTAGTTGATACTTATTTCGATCTAAAGAATATGGCCATTGGTACACCTTTGAAGTCAAATTCTTTACGCATCTTATTTTCCAGAAACAGTTTGTAATTCTCTTTGACATGTTCGGGGTGGTTGCAGAAAAAAGCAAAAGCGGGGTAGTGCAATGGAAGCTGAGTTATATATTTTATTTTCACAAATCTACCTCTGTTTGCTGGTGGCTGATTTTTTTCTATGTGAGCCAACATTACATCATTCAGCTCACTGGTTTTTACTTTTCTAGTCCTGTTGGCATAGACCATAAGCGCTAGATCGAGCGCCTTACTTATTCTTTGCTTATTGAGAACACTGATAAAAAGAATGGGCACATCATTAAATGGTGCCAATTTCTGCTTTAGTTTTTCTTCCAAGTCTCTGGCCGTATTTGTCTCCTTGCCATCTATCAAGTCCCATTTATTGACAAGAATAACGACTCCTTTGTTACGCTTTATCGCCAAACTGAAGATGGCCAGATCCTGGCTTTCTATACCATTTTTGGCATCCAACATGAGCATAACGACATCGCTGTCCTCCATGGCTTTGATGGCGCGGAGTACGGAGTAGAATTCCAGATTTTCATGGACTTTACTCTTTTTCCTTATCCCTGCGGTATCTACCAAGTAGAATTCTTTATCGTACTTGTTGTAGTAACTATTGACGCTGTCACGGGTGGTCCCTGCGATATCGGTTACGATGTTACGATCTTCTCCCAGCAAGGCATTGGTAAGGGAAGACTTGCCGACATTGGGCTGACCGACGATGGCGATTCTTGGTATCCTTTCTTCTGGCTCTTCTTCATTATCATCCAGAATTTCTGTTATAGCATCTAGAATTTCTCCCGTGCCAGAGCCACTGATAGAGGAAAGAAAAAAGGTATTATCAAAACCCAAACTCCAGAATTCGTTTGCCATGAGTTCTCTGGAATGATTGTCTACCTTATTGACTGCTACAAAGACTTTGGTGGATTGTCGGCGCAATATATTTGCCATCTGCTCATCTAGGTCAGTGACACCTGTTGTAACATCTACCATGAAGACGATGATATCTGCTTCATCTATGGCTATATGGACCTGTTCTCTGATAGCAGCCTCAAAAATGTCATCGCTATTCTGAACAAAACCGCCTGTGTCGATAACAGTGAACTGTTTGCCATTCCACTCAGATGTTCCATAGATCCGATCTCGGGTAACACCACTGATGTTATCTGTAATAGCTTTTTTCTGGCCTATCAGTCTATTGAATAAAGTCGACTTCCCTACATTGGGTCTCCCTACGATTGCTAATACTTGAGCCATCTACGCTATATCTTCTTGAGTAATAATTAGGTGTTAGAATTAGTGCAAATATCCGAAACTCTTAAGTAACCGCTCATCCTCTCTCCACTTATCTTTCACCTTGATAAAGAGCTCCAGATGACAACGACTATCTATGAATTTTTCTATGTCTTTTCTGGATTCGATGCCCAGTTTTTTGATACCTGATCCTTTGTGTCCTATGATTATGCCTTTTTGAGTATTGCGCATGACATAGATTACAGCTCTGATGTGGACAAATGGATATCCGTTTTTAGTACTTTCTTTATATTCTTCTACTACAATCTCGCAGGAATAAGGAATCTCTTGCTTGTAGAGCAGTAGGATTTTTTCCCTTATTATTTCACTGATAAAAAACCGAGTAGACTTATCCGAGATTTGATCTTTAGGATAGTAGGCTGGTCCTTCGGGGAGCAGGTCTCTTATGCGACTGAGCAGATGTGGTATTCCCAGTTTTTCAGTAGCACTGATAAAGTGTACTTCATCAAAGTCTATCATGGCTTTCCACTTCGCCTCCAAAGCTTTTAGAGCTTCTGGATCAGTAGTATCCACCTTATTGATGATAAGGAATTTTGGAACCTCACAGTGCTTGAGTTTTTTAATAACGATTTCATCACCTCGATAGTTGTTCGTTGGATCTATGATAAACATGACCAGGTCTGAGTCCTGGAACACCGAAAGTGCTGCATCATTCATGGCTTCTTGCATCTTATAGATAGGATCATCTATAAGTCCTGGAGTATCAGAAAATACAACCTGGAAGTCTTCTCCACTGACTATTCCCTTAAATCTATGCCTTGTAGTCTGCGGCTTGTGGGAGATGATCGCCATCTTCTCTCCCATAAAGGCATTGAGGAGGGTAGACTTACCCACATTGGGCTTGCCTATTATATTTACAAAACCTGAATAGTGTTTGTTTTTTTCTTCCATGGCTTAGTGGCTCAGCTGCTTTGATTGCATGGACAGCAATCGTTGGATTTCTGTATAGGCTTGCTTAGGATTGGCTTTCCTCCAGTTGATATCAGAAAAGTTATCACTGATATTGATATAATATTGTAACCTGATTTGTTCCATCTCGGTGAGGATATGTTCTCTGGTATTGAGTAATACGACCCAGCCACCATCGTCTTTTATATCATCCCACCATTCTTCGTAATAACTATCATCAGAACCATGAAATTCCAGGACATTGTCACAAAGGATTATAAACTTAGATACGCCATGATGCTGCAGATTGTCTACCAATTTTCGCTTGAGATACATGATGTCATTATTTAGACAATCATTCCACTCTCCTATAAGCTCTATAAAGCTATAGCCTTCTTGGTAATCAGTGAATAAAACTTTGGCATACAAGGTCTGACTTCCTATAGAGTCCCATTGTGGGTGAATGAAGTAGTTATATATCTTATTGCTAAAGGTAAACTCGCTGTATTTTGTCCCATAGAACAAGGACTTTTTGTCATCTGAAGCGATATAATATCTACGCCATTTGTGATATGGTTCTATGTCATGCATTTCTATGACAAAGATAGGCTAATAATAGACCTGTGGTGAAGAAATATCGGTATTACGAAGGGAATATTTAGAATACCGATTCCTATCTAAAAACTTTAATTTTTCTGTTACTTTGCCTTCTTTATGAGCCTGACTCCGTTACAATATTTAGAGCTGTTTGCAGTAATGACCTCATTAGGATTTATTATCCTTATGATATATCAGAATATATGGTGCTGGCCCATCGGTATCATTTCCTCCTTATCCAGTATCTATTTGTTCTTTAGTACTAAGTTGTATGCCGAATCATTTCTATACTTCTATTATGTGCTGATAGGTATCTATGGTTGGTATGTGTGGAACAAACACAAAGGCCAAAGACCTCAGGTTGCAACGCGAGATCCCATCTATCATGTTTTAGTAATTACAATAGGTGTTATACTCAGTGCCATAACAGGATTCCTATTTTTTAAGTATACAGATGCTAAGCGACCTTTCGCAGATTCCAGCTCTACCGTATTCAGTTTGGTGGCAAGTTATATGGAAGCACATAAGGTGTTGTCTTCCTGGTTTTTCTGGATTGTAATTAATCTTTTTTCTATCTGGTTGTATTACGATAGAGGCCTGAAGTTTTATTCTGGGCTTATGGTCGCATATTTGCTGCTGTCTGTAGCAGGTTACATCCAATGGAAGAAATCGTATGACCAACAATATAATCTGGCAAAAAAGAATCTTTAGTGCGCATCCTCATTACTGGTCCAGAATGCACGGGCAAGTCCACTCTGGCTAGACAACTAAGTGAAAAACTTAGCCTTCCATGGTTCCCCGAATATGCAAGAACCTATCTGGAACAAAATGGTCCCAACTATAATCAAGACGATATTCTCAAAATAGCAAAGGCGCATTTTCATCTAGTGGAAACCTTCTCAGCAGATCAGCCACTCATACTGGATACCTATCTGCTCAATCTTAAGATATGGACAGAATATAAGTACCTCCAGACCGAGCCTTGGGTAGATCAGCGCCTACTCGCCATGACCCCTCCAGATTATGTATTCTTACTGAGTCCAGATTTGCCTTGGAAACAGGATGGCCTTCGAGAGTCGGAAGGACAACGGACCGTACTTTTCGAACTATATAGTCGGCAACTAACAAACTTGCGCTGGAATTATAACGTTATAACCGGTGTCGGAAGAGCACGACTGGACGCCGTTATGGAAAAGCTAGAATGATGAGAAAGGTGCCATTTCAGACCTTTGATTCATCTTATTCTTAGTACTTTTGCGCCTTAATTACATTAGGGGTGCTTACTCATATGAGTCGGCTGAGATTAGACCCATAGAACCTGGCCAGGTAATTCTGGTAAGGGAATGCAGCGGCAAGACTGACCTGGGCTCTCTGGTATATATACTACCTTTTATTAAGACTTAATTTGGAACTAATTGTAAATGTTTTTTTATGTTCAGAACTAGCCTAATTTTATTTTTCTTTATCGCAAGTCTCTCATCTGTTGTTGGCCAATATGTCATAACAGGAGCTATAACTAATGATTATGGTGAAGACCTAGAAGGCGCCGTAGTATATATAGAAAACACTGAAGAACTGGCAACTGTCACGGACTACGCTGGAAGATATCTTATAGAGAATGTACCCGCTGGAACCTATGTACTTTCAGTGACCTTTTTAGGCTATGAAAAATACTCCGTGGATATCAGTGTAGCTGAAGATATGCTAATCGATATCTCATTGGACAACGCTTCATTCCAACTGGAAAAAGTAGAAGTGCTCGCCAATAAATTGACAGACATCGCTCCATTCAGTTATACAGAAAAGAATAAGGAAGAAATAAACCTAAAGAATCTCGGACAAGATGTCCCCTTTCTTTTGGAGCATACACCATCTATGGTAGTCACTTCCGATGCTGGTTCCGGAATAGGATACACAGGCATGCGACTCCGAGGATCTGATGCGACTAGAGTTAATATTACTATAAATGGTGTTCCACTTAATGATTCTGAAAGCCATGGTGTCTTCTGGGTCAATCTGCCAGACTTCAGCTCTTCAGTGGATAAAGTTCAGATACAAAGAGGGGTCGGACCTTCTACCAATGGTGCAGCAGCCTTTGGTGGTTCCGTAGCATTTAATACAAATTATATCAATCAAAATCCTTATTTCAAAGCAGATCTAAGCTATGGCTCCTTTAATACACGTAAGATAGGGCTCAGCCTGAGCACAGGTCTAATGAATGGAAAGTTCTTGATAGAAGGACGATATTCTAAAATAGATTCAGAAGGGTACATTGATAGAGCACGTTCTGACCTAGAGTCGTGGTATTTTTCCGTAGCAAATATAGGTGAGAAGCATACCTTGAAATTCAATCTATTTTCTGGGTCTGAAAGAACTTTTCAGGCATGGAATGGTGTGCCTTACGAAAAGCTCTTTGGAACACAGGAAGAATTGCAGGACCACTTCGTTAGAAATTCTAACGGTCAGTATAATTCAGTAGAAGATAGTCTGAACCTTTTTAATTCAGGAAGAAATTATAATGCTTACCTCTACTCGGGACAAGTAGATGATTATGGTCAGGATCATTACCAGCTGCTATATGGCTTACAGGCTGCAGATAACGTAAAGATTAATCTGACAGGACACTATACTAAAGGAAGAGGATTTTTCGAAGAATTCTTGTATCAAAATGATGCTTGCTGGTACTTGGATTGTGCTCAGATAGAGGACTCCACAACAGTAGATGACTTAGTCAGAAGAAGATGGCTCGATAATCACTTCTTCGGCCTGATTGCCAACACTGAGATCTCTCTTTCCGATCAACTCAGACTTACCATAGGAGGAAGTGGTAATGCCTATCTAGGTGACCACTTTGGAGAAATAATAAATGCACTAAATGATGATGAATTACGTAGTGATATTTTCAGTCTCGGAAATGCCGAATACTACAGATCTGATGCATCAAAAATAGAATTCAATGCTTATGCAAAAGCAGACTATGCCCTGTCTGATAAGCTGAATATCTTTGGTGATATACAACTAAGAAATATTGCCTACGAAACAGAGGGTACAGATAATGACCCCTTCTTTATCACAAGAAATGTAGCTGTAGATACCAGTTATACTTTTGTCAACCCAAAGTTTGGATTGAGTTATCTATTAGATCAAAAAAATCTCGTCTATCTATCATACGCTAAAGGCGCAAGAGAACCTGTAAGAAGCGACTTCTTGGACGGCGCAGGTGTCATACCAAAACACGAACAACTTAATGATTTCGAACTAGGTTATAGAGGGAAAAAGAAATTTCTTGGTGATGAGAATTTTAGCTTGGAAGCTAATCTATATGTCATGCTCTACCAGGACCAACTTGTCCTTACTGGCGCAGTTAACCAAGATGGTGCTTCCATAAGAACCAATGTCGATAAGTCTTCAAGAATAGGATTAGAACTGGCAGCTACTTATAATTTCAATGATTACTTCTCATGGTCACCTAATCTGACGCTGAGCCGGAATAAGATTGCTGAATTTCTCGATGAAACTTTTACCAACGAACTTGTCCAAAATACTGATATCTCGTTCTCACCTAATATTATAGCAGGCAGTACTTTGAGTTATAACATAGTGCAAGGACTGGATGTGACCTTACTCACAAAATACGTAGGAAAACAATTTTTGGATATAACTTCAGATGACTCGAGATCCATCAGTGCTTACGTCGTGAATGACCTCTTGTTAAGCTACGAAATAGAAACTGATTTGCTAGAAAGAATCCAATTTAGATTCCTGGTCAATAATCTGCTTAATACTGAATTTAGCTCTAATGGTTATACCTATAGCTATCAGGGAGGAAATGGACTAATTACTGAAAGATATTTTTATCCCCAGGCTGGAATAAATTTCTTGCTTTCTGGAAGTTTTATTTTTTAAAAAAAAGAGGCTGCTTCGTTTAGAAACAGCCTCTTTTTTCTTGTCTTTATTTTAATTACATATTGTACACAAAGGAAAACATATAATCTATTACCGAAAAGCCACTACGGTAATCAGCACTAAAGGGCAACAAGACTTCGAGCCCATATTTCCACTTCCCAAATCCTGATACATACCCAAGTCCCGCTAAAGGAGAGGTAATGTTGTCGAAATTTTTTCTAATAAGTAGATCATATTCTCCTCGTATATATACTTGCTCACCTAGGTGCACTTTACCAAAAAATTGTGGTCCATAGATAAAACTGCTGCCTCCAGTGTCACCACTGTATCTCCACTTAGGTCCAGCTCCAAAAGCTAGAAAATCTGTAACCTTATACCCAACACCTAATTTTCCAGATAACTCAAAAAACTGATTAGATATGAAAGGATTCCCTAATAAAATCTCGTAAGTAAGTCTATCAGAAATCGAAGACACTTCCTTTGTATCTCTGTCTGAGCTTCTAGATGACCTAGTGTTGCTGCTTCTAGATGATCTTCTCTGAGAATAACTTTCAGCAACAAAAGTTGCCAGGAACAACCCTATCAGGAAGATTGTGATATGTTTTTTATGTAGCATATTATACCTTTTTAAGTTCTTAATAGTCCACTCTAGCTAGAGCTTTCGATTGCAAATATTATAATTTTTTACTATTAGTGAGGTAACTCCTTTAGTTTCCTCTTTCCTTTATAATAGTATTATCTTTTACGTCTTTGGTTGGAATAATCGTCTATCTGCTCCCATAATTTGCTTTCCTTTAACTATAACTCACTGACAGTCAAATACTTTAAGTATTTTCATTATATGTAATTCGCTGTAAATCAGTCATGGGTTATTATTCCCACTAAAGGCAGCGGACTTAACAGTATTAAGTATCCTATGTTCACAGAAAGTGGTCAATTAATCTTTACTTTTGGTTTAATCGATTTTTTAATAAGTAAGTGCTTACAAGTATAGAAACCTGCTAATTACTGATTTCTTGTTATCTATTTCCATGGTAACAAATACATAGCCTGTTGCTTCTCTTCTTGTTGGCCTAATTTGAAAGAGTTATGAAAGCATACTGCAAGCATTATAAAGTTTTGGTATCCATTACCTTACTTTTTTTCTCCTTCCAATCTATAGCGCAAAACCCAGAAGATGACTGTGCCGATGCTTTCGGCAATGTTTTTATGGTAGATTGTTTCTCCTCTTCACCATTAGGAGCTGTCGGATCTAATTCCGGTAATCCTGATCCTGAAGCTTCTTGTCTTGGTGGAACGGATGTAACTTGGTATGCCTTTGAGTTTGATGCAGCCGTCGTAAGTTTTGGTTTCGTCGATGTAGACACAGATGTAGCCTTATATACTGGACCAGATTGCAGTTCTCTGACTGAGATCGTTTGTCAGGGCAGCATGTTAGTCCCCAATGTTCCCGGTGATATTTTTCTCGTCGCCGCAGTGGATGGGCAGGAATGGGAGATCAATATTCCACAAGTACCTAATAACGAAGCTTGTACCTCTGCAGAACCTTTAAGTGGTACAGTGACCAGTCAGTCCAATGTTTGTGCTAGTGTGCCTACAGGTGGATGCAGCGGTGATAACTCTGTATGGTATGAAGTAGATGTTCTTTCTGGAGGTACGACCTTAGAAATAGAAATAACTTCCAATGGCATAGCCAATGCGATGGTGTCCATTTTTGATGGCTGTGGGGGAACCCAAGTAGATGATATGAGTTGTTCTGATGTTGTAACAGCAGAATGTCTCACAGCAGGCTTTTACTATGTGGAAGTATCCAGTGATAATGCAGACGCTGGAGATTTTGACATCACTGAGACACAGACTATGACAGGACCCATGGAAGATGTATGTACTGGTGCTGTAGATGTAGGGCAGCTAGACTGTGGAAATACAATTTCTGAAAATGGAGATCCGACCAGTTGTGTAGATGCTATAGCCAGCGGTTGTATGTCAGGTGTTATAGGTACTTGGTATACGTTTACCACTGCAGCTTCATTGCCTACCTTCACTATTGTGACTTCTGATGACTTTGAGCTTTTCGAAGGAAGCAGTTGCGGATCTTTAGCTTCATTAGGAGATTGTGGTATAGCAGGAGTAGCTCAGGTTGCTGATGCTTCTCTTATCTATTATGTGCTTGTAGATGGCGATGGTGCCTTTGATATAGAAACACCTATGACGCCGTCTAACGAAGAAAGTAATTCAGCGACTAATGCCAATGGTGGTCTCTCTGGAGAAAGTAACTTATGCGCTTCTATGCCGACAGGAAACTGCTCAGGCGATAACTCTGTCTGGCACGAAATAGATATTGCTACTGATGGATCGCAATTAGATGTGACTATAACACCTTCTGGTGCACTACCGATTGTTTCACCTGCAGTGTCTATCTATGATGACACTGGAGCCCAAGTAGATGTCGCCAATAGTTGCTCTGATGTTGCAATGGCAGTATGCTTGGTAGCGGGCACCTACTCTATAGAAGTTGTATCTGCTGCAGGCGATGCTGGAGAGTTTGATATAGCTGAAACCATTACCACACCTCCGGCAGAAGACAATTGTGACGGTGCGATAAACTTGGGATCAGCAGCACTGGTTTGTGGTGATTCTGAAAACGGTTCTGGAGTCACGATGACCTGTCCAGATGCTGATGCTTCTGGATGTATTGCTGGACTAAATGGTACTTGGTATACCTTTACTACTGATGCCAGCTTGTCAGATTTCACCATAGTTAGTTCAGACAACTTCGAACTCTTCGAAGGATCTTGTGGTAGTTTAAGTTCGCTTGGAGATTGTTCTATAGAAGGCATACCTCAAGCTGCAGATCCTACAGTTACCTATTTTATACTCATAGATGATGTAGGGTCTTTTACCGTAGAGACACCACTTCCTCCAGTCAATACTGTTTGTACTGACGCAGAAGGCCTCGGTGCAGACATGACAAATAATCTAAATAATTGCTGCTTATCGAATCCTGAAACCTGGTTTCGCTTAGATCCGGAATTTGATGGAATAGAAGTCACCTTTACACAAGGTAGTTTAGGAAGCAGTCTGAATGTTACAATATTCCAAGGCTGTGGTGGAGCTACGGTCGCACAAGAAACCGGTGATTTTTCTTTGGAATTACCGACCTGTGGTAGTGATTCATATTTTGTAAGAGTAACTACAGATGCAGCTGATTGTGGAGACTTTACTCTAGAGTACACTTTCAGTTCGTGTGGAACAGGTGTGCCTCAGGAAGATGTTTGTAGTGCCTCAGTGCCTATTACCAGCTTGAGTCTTAATAATGAAGTTTGTCTATCAGGTTGTGCTCAGTTTTCTTGCTCTGGTGATTGTGGAGCATCTAATGGCTTGTGGTATGCTGTGGATTTTACAGTTGCAGGTTCAGGACTGACGATAACCGTTGATCCTGCCAATCCCAATTTTGATCCCATCATATCTGTCTTTGAAGATGATTGTTCTAATGCTATCGTAGCCTGTGAAATGGCTTCTACTGTCGATGTGTCCATTACTTCTAACTTGACCTACTTCATTCAGATTAATGCTAACGGTACACCAGGCGATTTTGACGTATGTTTTGAGCTGACAGATGTACCGGCGGATTGTTCATCATGGTCTGAAGCTACTGTAACCAGACCTGAGAATCCTGACAAAAATCAAGATGGGCCCTTTTGTCCTGGTGAAACTGTCAATTTCTGTTTCGTAGTAGACTTCATTGTTGCTAATCCTCCACCGCCAACTGGAAACGGTTGTCAGTGGTTACAAGGCATTATCCCTACAGTAGGAGACGGTTGGGATTTAGATGTGACACCATTATCCGGACAACAAACAGGTACTTTTAATGATTGGCATGAAGATGTATTGTATTCTCCTAATCCACCACCTACGACCAACCCAGTTCTGAGTCTGGTGCCTAATGCTTCTGATCCCAATGGCTTGGGCTTGGAGTTTGGAGGAGGAGGACTATCATCTGGTGATTTGCTTCCTGGTGGCTGGTATTCCACTACCCAAACGACCAACCCACCTTGTACGGGCACTTCTCATCCCAATGGATCATGGGGAGAAAATGCTGGAGGCTGTAACGCCAATCCAAGTTATCAAGTCTGTTTTGATCTGACCGTAAAACAATTTGACACAGTACAAGAATGTGAAGAAGCAGATTTGTCTATTGAGCTTTTTGCAATGGCAGATGGTATGACAGGATGCTGGACCAGTACGGCCTGTGCCAATGATATTCCTGCTCAGTATTTCGATGGAGAAGTGGCTTGTGAAGCATTCACGGAACTGATGGCAGATGATACACAAATCTGCTCTGGTGACCCTGCTGATGTCTTTATAGAAACGGAAGATGGTTCTTCTGGAGATATACATGTTATACTCATAGACGAAGGAAATACTTCGGGTGCAGAAACCCATGAGCCTCTGGCTTTTGGTGCTAGTTCTACTACACTGTTAGATGAAATAGAAAATACAAGTGGCTCTATCCAAGTCGTTATATACGAAGCTTTTGTAAGTGGAGAGAATTGTGATGGCCCACCGATACAGTTTGAGGTGACTGTCTTCCCAGAAATTGAAATAGAAGATGGTAACTCTATCGAAATTTGTCCTGGAGATGAAGTTGAATTTGTACCCATTGTTACTGGTGGAGATGGCGGACCTTATGATTACGATTGGAGAGATGCCAATGGAGCTAATGTAGGTTCTGGACCTAGCATCATCTTACCATTTAGTAACAACTTGCCTCCAGGCCCTCATTTTGTGGAGCTTACTGTAACAGATGGAAATGACTGTACACAGAAAGAATTTGTAGATTTTGAATTGGTGCCTGATCTGGAAGAAAGCATTTCTGGACCTTTAGATATCTGTCTGAGTAATGCTGCGACAGGGACACAATACTGTGCCGTGCATCAGAGCTTTCCAAATTCTGAGCCTCTAGATTACCTCTGGACTTTCTCAGCTGGTGTTGTACTTACAGGTGATGATAATGAGCAATGTATCAATATCAATGAAGCATTGACCCCTCCTGGAACTTATAACTTAACCCTAGCAATAACAGATAACTTTGATTGTGTCCACGATACTACAGTGGTATTTACATTGAGTAATGGACCTAGTCTACAGATAGAAACAGATGGCTGTATCGGTGACCAGATTCAGATTCTTGGTATCAATACCAATCATATGAATGTACCATCGTTACTGCATATTACGCAAGCTTCAGGCCCTATGGGAACCTTATTGCCGGGAGATACTTTGGGCACTGGTGCCCCGCTGCTTACAGATACGCTGAGAATACTTACTAATAATTTTTCAGACACTATACGATTGTTTGGTGCTTCAGCCTCTGGTTGTACACCGCCAGTAGTGGAATTTGTAATTCCGCCAGTAGAGACACCGACCTTTATGGAGCCTGATGCTTCTGTATGCGAAGGGACTTCCGTAACTCTTGCCTTGACCAATCCTGCTACGTTTACAAATAACGCGTGGACGGATGGTA
>CAYNJK010000008.1:0-21685 GCA_964397575.1 uncultured Saprospiraceae bacterium | reverse complement strand
ATAAAAAAGAATTATTGGCGGTACGCAACCTTGAATACATCTACAGAGAGGGGCTGAAAGTGGACAAAGATTTGCAAGAAGCGCAGAAATTGAGAATAAAAGCAGACTCTTTGAGAAATTACTACGATGGATTACGCTATGTGGCTGATAAGCCTAGTTAAAAGAAATACTGTTTAGGTTTTATCTCTTTTACAAATTTTATATAGTCCAATAAGAAGACTGCATTGGTGTCGGCAGCAACCATCATCTCTTTATTATAATCGAATTCTAATTCTAGTTGGTGAAATTTCTGAAAGGGAATTAGTTCAGACTTGATCGTCTGGTCACCTTTAGTCAATGGACTAAGCTTGGTTATTACTCTGGATGCTTCTTCAGTATCTATCCACACCAAAGAGGTAGATACTGCCTCAGAAATAGTTGTTCTTAACTTTAGTTCTATATATCCTGTATCATGGGTCTCAAACTGAAAAGAAGTATCTACAGGTATCTTGAGTCTGGTGACGTCGTGTAGATTCACATCCATCTTTAGGTAATCAGGCTCATCCCCTTTTTTTAGCTTTAGTTTATCTATTAATTTTTTTCCTTCTGGCTGAAAATTTTGATACTGTAACTCTTCGTATGTTATTTCCTTATCACGCATAGAATACTCAAAGGTCGAAAGGGCTTTTAGCACCGCAAATGCTATCAGCAAAATGAAAACATAGAAAAAGACTTTTAGTAATTCGACAAGTTTCATGGAATCAAGTATACCCTAAAAGTACAAAATGCAATCACATCTTATAAATCAAAAAAGGCAACCCTCTTCAGAACTGCCTTTTCCATTAGTACTTGTTTTATACTTTAGAAGTAGTACGCCAGATTTAGTTCTATAAATTTCTGATTTGATTCGAAAGCCAAAGGAACCCCTAAGTAGATAAACTCACTCGATACATCATTAAACATAAAAGTATGTTTGAGATCTAAGTGTATATGATCTAGAAATTTATAACCGATCAGGAAATTAAATCCCGCTCTGAATTTTTCATCTATTGCTTGTATCTCATCTATCTGAGAGAGAGTTTCTGTTTTGGACAAAGAATAGGAAAACTCAGGCCCTACCCCAAACTTAAAGTTCTTATAAGTATATCCTGAAGATACTGTCAGTCTCAAATCAGAGTCATTGCTTTCAAATCTCTCTGCAGGATCTAGCGGTGTCCTACTAATTCCGCTAGAGTTCAGTATATAATTGTCTCCGCTGATAACATACTGGACATCAGAAATAAAGAACAATTTTTCGTTTGCCGCATATAGAGAAAGTCCTAATCCTACTCTAGCATCCGATTGCAAAGCAGTGATATTGTGTACACGTAATGGATTGATATTAACAAATTCCTCAGTAACTTCTTTATTGTAACTGGTTCCGTAGATGGCCTTCACTCCGATCTGTACTTGTGCATGAGCTGAAAGAGATAGACCTATAATTATGCTTGTTAAAAATAATTTTATGTTTTTCATATTATTTCTTTTACTTACTACTATGCAGGGACTCTCCCTCTAGACGTTAATGCATCATTAAAATTTGGTTAATCAAAAGCACGAAATCTTAACAGTTATAGTTTTCAGGAAAACAAAAAAGGCGACCCTAGATGGATCGCCTTTAACTATGTTTAGTATTTTTTTCTAGAAGAAGAAGCCTAAAGAAAGTTCTACAAATTTCAGATTAGATCTAAGTTCTAATGGGCTGCCTAGATACGTATATTCACTTGATACATCATTGAATAAATAAGTATGTTTTAAATCTAGGTGGATATGGTCTGCGAAAGTGTAGCCTATTAAGAAATTAAATCCAGCTTTGTAACTTTCATCATTTGCAGCTATCTCTTCTAGATCGGATAAGTTTTCTGTCTTAACCAACGAGTAAGAAAACTCAGGCCCAACACCGAACTTCAGGTTTTTGTATTTGAATCCTGATGTAACTGCTAGTCTCAAATCAGCTTCGTTGGTTTCGTAAAGGACAGCTGGATCGAGAGGTGTTCTCTTATAGTTAGTAGATAGTAAACTAAAATTCTCTCCAGATGTGACATACTGTGCATCTGTCATGAAGAAAAGCTTATCATTTGCCATAAACAAACTCAAGCCAAGTCCTCGCTTAGAGTCTGCCTTCATAGCAGCTATATTATGTACTCTTAGCGGGTTAAGGTTAGTAAATTCTCTAGAAGTTTCTTTGTTGTAGCTTACGCCATACAGGGCTTTTACACCGAATTGTACTTGTGCTGATAAGGCTGTACCAAGACACAAGAATAAAGCGATAATTAAATTAAGTCTCATTTTCATTTTTTCTATTAATGTTGTTGTTAATCGGTTAGTCTCTCCTTCTAAACGATAAGGTTTTCTAAAAGAGACTTAAGAATTAGTTAAGCTCAAAGGCCTTGAACAAGGTTCTATTTTGTTGATCTCTGATCATCAGTACATATCGACCTGCTGCCAAGTTATTTATCTTGATCTCATCTATTTTAGAAGAAGTAGATATTCTGCTTATCACTTCACCTTTAGGTTGGAATATCACCCACTCCAGATTTTCTGCTGCTCCAGACAATTTTACATCCAGTGTCTGATTGTTATCATTTACTGTCAATAGTAGTTGTCTTCCTGGAAGAAGCTCTACAAGTTCTTTAGCATCTTTTTTCGCTCCATCAGCAGACTCAATTGCTGCAGACTCAGGAGTCGTACTGCTTATTAGCAGTGTACTGTTCAGTAAAATAAGGGCAAGGCAAGCCCAGATAGAAAAATGGATTTTCATGTTTTTTTATCTTTTTTAGAAGATTAAATGGATATCAGAAAAAGTAAGATCCAATGGAAATATGTTCTTGTAACTGACTCGCTCAAATTAATTGTTAGTTTTCTATATGACCCTTATCAATTACACTGCAAAGATAACTCAATGTCAACTATTATGACTTAATATTGATACAACATGCACATTATGACTTTTAAATAATCATATATGTGTCATTATTAATTTTATATGTTAATATTTGAATCTATCGAAAAATTCTGACAGCAGGGAGCAGTGAGTACATGCAAACTGACTGATTGCAGCTCGATTAGAGAAAATTTTTACTTGAAAATGAACTTAATTGCAGGCTCTAATACAGATCACAAACGATAAGTTAGAGAAGTATATCCTAGTAAGAAAGTAGCGAGGGTCTGAGCTCTCAAGGCGCAGTCGATTAACGCCGATCTTCTAAATAAAAAAACAGCACCATTTTCAATAGTGCTGTTTTAATACAGGGTATAAATAAACTGTGAAACTATATTTTAAATCATTCTAGAATTTCAACAACTTGAAATCGTGGACTTCATCGTCGGTTATCAACTTGACAAAGATGACGCCTTCTACAGATACATTTTCGTCTGTCAATTCGTAGGTCTGTCTTCCTTCGGTATATCGGGCATTCTCTGCATATAACAGCTGTCCTCTATTGTCATAGAATTCCCATCTTACATCGGCAGAGGAGCCCATCTCCACAACAATTCTAGTACTCTCCACAAATGGGTTTGGCATAGCGCCTATAATCTTATTTGTCTTACTAGTATCATTGACTCTGAGTTCTACTGGCACTTCTACGTTGTAAGACCTATATGCTTCTGCCTCTGTAACTGCTGAACTTAATGAAATCAGTTCTGAAGTATAACTATCCTCTATCGTAAGCACTTCTACAGAGAAAAGAGCGGTGTTATTCTCATAGCTGGTCATCTCAGTATCTGCAAAGCTGAACGGAATAATACCTTGTTCGATTCTCGAGAAATCGAAATTTTGCAGACTGAGACCTCCTACCTTCGGCACGATTCCCATGACTTCCACCTTAGTTACATCAAATTCCAAGGTGCCTTGCCATCCGCTGACATCTTCGTAGTTACTTACGGAGACATCTATAGAATTGCTCTGTCCTCTCAGGTTATAGTTGTTATCTATTTTCATGACCAATGGCCATCTATGAGATCTGAAGTCAATTGGTTTGGCAGAGCCTGTCGTCACTGCAGTGCCGTTTACATCACCTACTTTCACACCGATAAAGTCTATTTCCATATCTGCTTCGAGGCTTGTTATTTCATAATCTTCTTCAAAATCTTCCAACCAAGGATTGAGCTCATCAACAAACTCGTATTCGGCATCAATAAATCTCCAACTTGTATTATGAGGTAATTCTGTATAGACTCCGAGTATTAGTTTTCTCAGCTCTACTAAATCGAGACCATTAATTACGCCATTATTATTTATATCAGCTGCTATCATCTGATAAGGGGATTCTAACAATTCTAAGCCGAGTAAATGTCTCTGTATAAGAATCAAATCTAAAGTACTTACACCATTCAAATGTTCAGTGTTCTTAGTTGGTTGTACCAAATAGTTTCCACCCATAGGCATATCTGGAAAGGCGTATAGCCCCTCTATGTCTGTTAGCTCATTGGGCATGGCGACAGCTAAGTTCACTTCTACATCTTTTACACTTTGGAACTGTTCTGTGTAGACTTCTCCACTTATGGCAAACCTATTTGCCGTAGGTGGACAGGGGGCATTAGGATCTTCAGCGACTGTAATTTCCGTCAGACAGAAATCAGCTGCTCCATTAAACAAATCTGTCACCCATAGAGGCTGATCGAAGGTGCCGATATCAGCACAACCAAATATTCTAAGGTCATCATTGACATCTCCTTCAGTGAAACTTACATTTACTGGATTCTGACAAGTAGAGAAGCTACCTACATTTATCATATTTGTTTCCAATCGCCCTACCCCATTAACCAGTTCGACGGTCATGGCACTCATACATACCGGTATCGGTGTCTTAGTATTCACGACTCTTAATTCTTGTGTTGCATTTCCAATATTTCCACAGGCTGTTGTTACAGACCATGATATATTATAAGTAGCCGCGACAAATCTTTGGCTGATTGTATTGCCATTGCCTTGGAACATTATATTACCAGCTAAATCTCTGACGATGTACGTCCATATAAGTCCTGCTGAACAAACATTGGAAGTAGTCGCCGATATGGTGACATCTGCATTCCTACAGTCTATATCATTGGATGTGAAGGTTATTGGATTGGCTGCTAGATCTATGACAGGTGTTGTCGTACTTGTAATTTCTATAATTTGTATATCAGGATTGGTATAGACGACAAACTGATTATTGGTCTGTGTACACCAATCCACCACTTGCCAAGTTCTCTCTATTCTCATACATCCGCCTTGTCCAGTTATAACATCATTATAATCAAATCCTAACAAGCTGCAATGTTGGTCTTGTGTCGGAAAGGTTGGGAAATCATATGGAGCAGAAAGATTTTCAGGAATCAAATCTGAGATAGAACATCTTCCTGAGTCTGTCATAAAAAGACTTGTTGGCCATACGATATCTGTTACTTGAAATGGATTCTGGTCTTCGAGAGTAATTGTTTGTTTGCAAGAAACCTGAACCTGGCCTGCTGCATCCACTACACTGACAGTCCTAAGAATCGTTCCACTTCCACATTGATTGGTATTGTCTACGCCTGTGTCAGATAGTGAGAACATTTCCATACAGTTGTCTGTAGCGACGGCTTCGCCAAACATCAGACTTAAATTATTTATATCAAAAACTGAATTACAATCAGCAGTTAAATCTTTGGGACAAGTAATTTCCGGTACAGTTAAGTCCTGGACATCTACTCTGATCATACAATCACTATAATTGCCTCCCCTATCAAAAACTCTGAGCAATACCATTTGTTCCTGACCTATATCAGCACAACAAAAAACAACACTATTTCCTAAGTTCAGGTCATCGTCATCGCAGTTAGAGACCATTCTTCTTACAAGCATATTTCCTAGACCGCATTCGTCCCAGCTTCCATCATCAAAAGTACTTGCGTAGACTTCCGCCAGTCCAGAATCTGTGAGAGAAACAGCAGTATTTCTTTCGCATATAGCAACTGGTTCTGTAAGATCGGTTACTACAACCGAAATCGTACAGCTTGAAGAATTAGAACAATTATCGGTAGCAATATAAGTTACTACATTGGGTCCTACTGCTAAGGTAGTCTGCCCACCATTACTCAGTAAGAGCTGATTATCAGTTTGTGTTCTGAAATTAGCACCATTTCCACAGCCGTCTGCAGCAGTTGCCATCGGCAAGGTAACGGAACCGCCACAGTCGTCGTCTGTGGTCACTGTAAAATCAGCTGGACAAACAATAACTGGAGCTTCATCATCTATAAGCTCTATTTCCTGGATAGAAGGGCCGAGTTGGAATTCCTCAGCACAGAACCACTCTTTGAGTTCCCAGGTCCTGAAGACTTTTGTGCGACATCCATCAGATGGAACGACCATATCAGTATAAAGAATGGCAGCATTACAGATAACCCCATTATTGGTAGGAATCAATTCGGGGCCTTCACCCACATTGAAGACAGTTGCTCCGCCTACAGGAATCAGTGGTGATCCACTACCTGTACCAGAACCAGTTGTCGTACAAAAGCCTACCAGATTAAATAAGCCTCCAGGCTCACATACAAATGGAACACCTTGGCTTACTATATCAGTACCGCCAGCTCCTGAGCCAGGTAAGGTTACCCATGGCAAAGGAATATTGGTACCATTATTATCATAAAATATAAAATTATCTGAGTCACTACAAGAGATACTTGTGCTTCCTGACGGGAACGTAACATTGTCAAAATCTGGTCGTGCAAGAGTTACAGTTTGCTGACAAGTTGCTGTATTTCCGTTTCCATCTGTTGCCTGATAGGTCCTAGTTATTATGAAAGTATAATCTTCAGCACCAGGATCACCGCAGCTAAATCTCTGTCTTTCTTCATTGGCTAGAAATACTGAAAACTCTGCATCTATACAATTGCCTGCCCCATTTATAACTTCAGGAAGAGGTAACATATCTAATGCTCCACAACTTAGAGTAAGGTCAGCTGGACAATCTATTATCGGTAAAAACTTATACTCGATTAACACATTACCCCAGCAAGCAGTGTTGCAACTAGGATCATCAGAAGTCAGCTCATAGGTAAGATTCTGATTAAGATATGCTATGCTTACTTCATTAGAAGCAAGAGGAATACCTTCTTCATCTAGTAATCTTAGATTTAAATCCGACAAGGATATATTACTATAATTAGACAGTAGAGTTGCAGGCGTTATAGTCGCTTGGCAACTTTGATCTAAGCTAACATTGACTTGTGAGATGCAGGTAAGCTCGCATTGCCCGTTAAGATTAGGTAGAGCGAATAAATATACTGCAGCACAAAGTGACAGCATACGAGCTACTAAGCTATAGGTACATTTATATTGGTGTACCATATAGTTAGTCCAGGGGATAAATCGGTAAGTGGACATATTTATAGTTAATCGTTAGCCCAATGCACAGGCATTGGAGTAAATATTAACTGTTTTTGGGAGATTCTATACTAAGACAGATTTGGGAATTTGTCTAGGTACTTATACAAATCAAATACAAACATATTAAATATTTTTGTAATATGTTTATTTTAACAAATAAAGCCGTACTCCTTGCGGAATACGGCCTTTTGCACTAACAAATAATTTGTACTTTATCTTAAAACACTATCATTCTGTACTCGCTGACTTCTCCATCTGCGGACATTCGGATGAGAACAAGTCCAGAATACTGTAACTCTTGCTTTGTTATGGTAATGATGTTAACGCCAGCTTGCAAAGACTGATTTTTCACTGCTATGCTTCTGCCATTTACATCCAGAAACTCCAATCGACAATCAGTTTTAGCTGGTGCTGTTATCTTAATATCCCCTTTGTGTATCCATGGGTTAGGATTGACCGATACAATTTCCAACTTAGGATAATTATCAGTACCACCTAGACTCAGCTGTCTAATATTCAAATCTTTGTCATAAGCTTCGGAGACCGTATTGTTAGAGGACAAATTAAATATATCTTCGTTAGCTGAAATGTCTCGCTTAGCCAATATTGTCAATTCGAATAACTCGTTGTCTGTTGCTACTGATATACCATTAGCGGTATGGAAACTGAAACTGATCCAACCCTCTTTCTGATCAGAAAGATTGCCATATAATTCCCCATTAGAGTCTAGTCCAAGAGGCTTAATAGAAATTACTTCAAGATCATTATAGTCAAACTCTAGCGTTCCTTGCAGACCTATAAGCTTATCATAGTCCTCACTCGCAATAATAATCGTGGATTGTGAACCAGAACTTATTGTTTCTTTTAAAACTTCCAGAGCTATGGCATTTGTATTATCTGAGCTAGATGACGGCTGATTAGTAACACTATCATTCGTATCCCCGATTTTGACACCTATGAAATCTATAAACATATCATTTTCCAAAGTCGGTATGACATACTCTTCAGTCCAAGATTCTAGCCATGGATTTGTTGGATCTTGGAAAACATAGTCAGTGGAGACAAATCTCCAGCTGTTATTATCAGGCAAGACTTGGTAGATTCCAAGTATGAGCTTACGTAACTCTACCAGATCGATACCGTTTATATTGCCGCTGTTATTTATATCTGAAGCAATTATTTTGTAAGGACTATCAAAAGATTCTAAGCCTAAGATGTGCCTTTGTATTTTTATTAGATCGATAGTACTTACACCATTTAAGTAATTTTTATCCAGACGCGGAGCAACTGCATAGCTGCCACCTAATGGCATATTAAGGAAAGCATAGGTGCCATCCTGATCAGTCATAGCCATGGAGTTTGTACCACGCAAAGCAACTTCGACACCAGGAACTGTTAGATCTTTCTCTGTTTTTATCTCACCTACCAATCCTGCAACTCTTGTCCCTTGGCATTGTCCATTGTTCTGAATTTCTATACTTGCTACACAAAAATCCTGAGCGCCAGACACTACATCAGTTACCCATAATTCTACAGTTTGAAAACCCAAATCGTTACAATCGAAAATGACATTTCTATCAGTCAGATCGGAAGATAAACTATGAGCTAGAGTCCCATTACAACCAGGATAACTACCTGCGTCAAAATCCAAGGCCCATAGTGTTACCATATCCGTATCGTCTATACCATCGCCATCTATATCTACGCCGGCGAGACTTACAGCTATGGAATTATGACATACAGCCGTAGGTGCTTTAGAACTGATAACTTTCAGTTGTTGTTTGTCTGTAGCTTCATTACCACATCTATCGGTTACTGACCAATTTATAATATAGTCTCCTACAGGAAATTTACCAGCTATTGTAGGTGTCGTACCTGTTCCTAAAGTGTCACCAGTGAAGAAATCCCTAACCTCATAGTACCACCTTAGACGGTCTCCACAGTCATCTATTGCTGTCCTTGTAATATCCACAGTTCCATTGTCACAATCATTTATGGTTACAAACTCTAGTGGTCCTCCTGCATCTAATACAGGTGCATTATCATTCTTTATAGTAATCAGCTGCGGAAAAGGTATTGTATAAGTTTCAAAATCACCTGTTACACCGCACCAATTAAGTACAGTCCATGTACGTGCGATAGACGAACAATCGCCAGTAGCTTGCGAACCATAAGTAAATACTTCATCTTCATAGTCAAAGCCTATCTGAGCACATCTGTTTCCACTTACTATAGGAAAAGCAAACGGCGCATCTAAATTATCAGGCTCTAAGCCAGACAAATCACATTGGTTATAAATCTCAAGATTACTTGGCCAGACAATATCTGCTTCCGTTAATGGATTGCTATTGACTACCGTTATGTACTGCTCACAAGTAGCCAACACATCACCTGATACTGATAAGGCTTGTAAGGTTCTAGTCATGGTTCCGACACCACACTGATCAAAGTCGTCAGAGAGAACTTCATGAGGTACATTACTCCCACAGCCTAGTTGTACAGTCCCTGCTCCAAAAGTGGTGCTGAGATTATTCATATCATATGGATCATCACAGTTTATTGTCACATCGGATGGACAAGCAAGATTCGGTATACTTTTGTCTTGCACAACTACATTTACTTGACAGGCGCCATAATTGCCACTCACATCAGTAACCCTAAATTCTAACAATACTTGAGATACTGCAGCATCCTCACAGCAGAAGTACGCAGCCTCGGTAAATATGTTTGCATCTGGATGGCAAGTAGAGTCTACCCTCCTTACTTCTATCTTATCTATTTTACAATCATCGAAACTGCCATTGTCAAATATATGCGCTGGCACTCTTGTAAAGTCTCCGTTACGGAGCGAGACAACTTTTTCATCTTCACATATAGCTATAGGTGTCGCTTTATCTATTACCGTATATGGCACCTCACATGAGGCACTGTTCCCACAAGGATCTGTAGCTGTATAAGTAAGTATACCAGAACCTATAGGCAATTGTACCAACCCACCATTTCTATTATAAACTACATCATCGTATGATACACTAACATCTATATCCACACTACATAGGTCTATTACCTGTGCGGCAGGCAGCAACACTTCTGCATTACAGTCTACAGAGCTATTGACGTTTACTCCTGCAGGACAGATTAACTCAGGAGCTACATCATCTACTATTTCTATTACTTGTAATGAACTGACGGTTACTTCCTGTGAACACCACCATTCTACAACTTCCCAGTTCCTAAATATCTTACGAGTGCAAGGTGCCTTAGGTCTTGGAATTTCAGTATCAGAATATATTATACCAGCGCCACAAAAACTAGAAGTATTAGGATCTACGACTTCTATGACTTCATGCGGATTCAGAGTATCCCCTGTTTCCCTTATAATTAAACCTCCATCGTCTGGAAATAGAGGAATGCCATAAAAACCATCAGCACCAGGGAAGGCATACGTTCCCGAGCCTGTACCTGATCCTGTTCCAAGTCCACCTCCTGTCCCAAATACTCCAGTAAACGGACATCGCAAATCTGTTACCAAATCTTGCTGACATAAGAATGGAACACTATAGTGAGATAGTGTATCATTTAGAGATTGAAAAACATAAGGTAATGGAAAACCATTATCATCAAATTGTATAAAAGGATCACTGCATGAAATCCTAGTTTCCGTAGGAAAGATTATTTCATCTATAGGCAATCTCCTTAGATAGATATTATGAGTACAAGAAGCTCTGTTTCCAAAATCATCTACAGCTGTGTAAGTTCTTGTTACCTGAGACTGATGATGTGGATCACAACTTAGGTTCTCCAATCTTTCACTTGTTAAGGTAAGAGTAACAGCTGCACAGACATTATCTGGTACTGGCACTTCCAGAAACTCTAAGGCGTTGCAGTCGATGGTGACATCCTCTGGACAAACAACTTGTGGGCCTAACTTGTACTCCACCAGAACAGTTCCCCAGCAAGAATTATTACAGGTTGTTTCGGTTACTTTATACGTTAGTAATTGATTAAGATGTTTCAGAGTCAATCTGTTACTATCTATCGGCAAATTATGTCTATCAAATACTTCTGCTTTAAAGCATTGGATATTTGAATTGTTGACATTTTTACCACCCATATCTGGTGTAAAGATTGTCTCACAACCTCTTCCTAGTGACACATTAATCTGTCCGTTACAAGCAACAGAACAAACCGTACCACACTGCGAATAGGCATTGTTAAAGGTGAAAATTAGTATGCAAGCATACAAGAAAGGCAAAGCATTAGAATACTTCATGACAGTTTACTTATTTGTTAGCAATAAATGTTATATGTAATCAAAGGAATACATACAACCACCACAGCAGTTGTGGCAAAAAAACTGAGAGAATGAGATTTAGTTTATGAAGTCTAAGCAACCATACATTAGCAATAGTTCTATACCTATCGCCAAGTACTTAAGTGCAATTATACTTAACGGGTATTAATGTCTAGAATGCTTTTTAAGTAAGATTCTTAAACTAAAATCTTCATAAGTTTCTGATAAAAATCAGAATGACTGGTCTCTCAAATATAAGAATACGTTAAACACAAATTATATATTAAATTAATTTTTATTCTGATAAAAAAATGAGGCTCCACTTAGGAGCAGAACCCCACTTACTATCATGTATCTTTGGTCTAATAGACCATCATTCTATACTCCGAACTTTGTCCATCAACGGTCATTCGTATATATACAAGTCCAGATGTATTAACCTTTGACTTATTTAGTCTGTATTCATTCAGACCTTCTTCCATTAGCTTAAGGTCGTTATAGAGCAATTGTCCGTTTGTATTATAAAACTCCAGGTAGCATTCTGCAGAATGACTCATAGAAATAATAAGATCAGCAGAATTTATCCATGGGTTAGGGCTGACCGTTACAATCTCAGATTTTCTTGTAGTATTAGTCCTTAGATTAAGATCCAAGGTTTCTTCCTTAGCACCATATACCTCTGCCTTCAGATGGGAAGAAGTTACAGCAAGTAAGTCTTCTGAGGACGGAACATTCTTTTTAGTTCTGACTACCAGCTCGAAGAGATCTGCGTCAGTCAAAGAAGATCCATCCATACTATTGTAACTCATTGTAATCCACCCTTCGTCTTGGTTGTCGATATAGAAATTATTATCTAAACTAACTTCAGCCTCGAGAGGATTGACATCTAAAATTTCTATAACTGATGGATCAAATTCGATGGTTCCTTGCCATCCCTGTATTGCATAGGCTTCTTGAGTAGAAATTACAATTTTAGCTATATTGTCTTCGACGAGATCAGTGTGCATCTGAGCAAAGGACATATCACCTTCATTGGTATCTGATATCTTACCTCGTCCAGAAGTGCCGTCTACAGAATCATTAACGTCGCCTATTTTGACACCTATGAAATCTATATCAACATTGGCACTAAGGTTATCGATTATATAAAACTCATCAAACGTTTCCAACCAAGGATTAAAAGCATCTCTAAATTCAAATTCAGAATGTACAAATCTCCAACTTTCATTATCAGGCAAATCCGTATAGATACCAAGTATGAGTTTTCGCAACTCTACTAAGTCTAGACCAGTTATAGAACTACTGTTATTGATGTCAGCTGCAATCAGTTTGTACGGACTATTCAATAATTCAAGACCAAGAATATGTCTCTGAATCTTAATTAAGTCGATGGTACTTACACCGTTCAGATAGTACTCATCCAATCTCGGCTCGACTATGTAACTGCCTCCAATCGGCATATTCTCAAAGGCATAATCTCCCGTAAGGTCTGTCAATTGCATTTCTGTAGTGCCTCTTAATGCAACTTCTACTCCAGTGACAAACTGTTCGTTTTCGGTTCTTACTTCTCCTACAAGAGTGGCTCTCATTCCTGACCCACAATTACCACTATCCTGGATATCTATAAAGCCGATACAGAAATCCTGAGCACCACTTACTACATCTGTTGCCCACAACTGTATATCCTGTCTTCCTAAGTCATTGCAGTCAAAGAGTCTTACTTTGTCTGTCGTATCTCTTGAAAAACTTAAGGCTATTTCATTGTTACATCCTGGATAACTTCCAGCATCAAAATCAGTCGCCCATAATTCTACTTGCTCAGTATCTATGACACCATCGCCATCAGTATCCCAGCCAATCAGACTAGCACTTAGGCCATTATGACATAGAGGTGTCGGCGCCTTATTAGAAACGATACTCAGTCGTTGCACATCAAAATCTCTATTTCCACATCCATCAGATACCGACCAATCAATGGTGTATTCTCCAGCATTAAACCTGCCTTGGATTCTATTAGTAGTACCCATCTGAACAATATCTCCAGCGGGGAAAGTCTTTAGTGAATAAACAAAATCTAAGTTATTGTCACAATCATCTATCGCAGATCTGACAATCAAGATTTCTCCACTATTGCAATTTCCATTTTGTGCCTCTACAGTAATTGCAGAATTATCATCGAGCTGTGGAGCAATAGTGTTTACAATTTTTATTATCTGTGGTCTTGGACTTGTGTACCTACCAGAGCTTCCATCTCCCGTGCTGCACCAATCAGCAACTGTCCATGTTCTTTCTATCACAACACATTCTCCACCGAGAGCATCTGGAGAAAACACTTTGTCTGTAAAGTCAAAGCCTAACATAGCGCATTGTCCTGGCGACACATCAAAAGTCGGGTAGCCGTGTAAGTCAGGCAATAAGTCAGGATGTGTTCCTTCTAAATCACATACATCGGTCAGTTCTATATCCAGTGGGAAGTTGATCTGACTGAATGTAAATGGATCATTATTAGTAATTACAATTTCTTGCTTACAAGTACGAATAGGAATACCTGAACCGTCATTCAAAGTGAATGTTCTGGTTATATTTCCAACTCCACATTGTGTCACATTAGAATTAACATCTACAAGTGGAATCTGAGCAGAAGCACAATTACTATCTAAGGTAGGCGTACCGAAAGATTGACCTAAATTATCAAGACTGTATGGCTCTGTACAGTCTATAGTTACATCATCAGGACAAGTCATATTTGGTACAGATTTGTCTTGTACTTCTACAGCTATCATACAGAGTGAGGTGTTTCCACTTTTATCACTCACTCTAAAGGCTACCATCAGATCCTTCTTATTTGCATCGTCGCAACAGAATTCTACATAATCTGAGAAGACAGTATCTATAGGTGTACAAACATTATCCATTCGTCTTACTTCCATTCTATCTAGACTACAATCATCAAAGCTGCCATTATCGAACACCTCTGCAGGCACTCTAGAAGCAAAGCCCCCAGATAATGAGACCACTTTATTTCGATTACATATAGCTACAGGTTCTGTAAGATCTTGTACAGTAAAGACAGTCTGACAAGAGCTACTATTACCACAATTATCAGAAGCGGTATAGGTAACCACATTAGGACCAGATTCTAATGTCGCTAAGCCCCCATTAGTGCTGATTGCATTATTCCCAAATCGAATACTAACACTTACATCTACGCCACATTCGTCTGTTGCAGTAACTGCAGGCAAGTAAATGCTTCCAGCACAATCATCAGTAGTTGTCACTATTTGCGGCGCAGGACAATCAAATACTGGTGGTCTGTCATCCACTATTTCTATTAATTGCAAACTAGTTACTGGAATTTCCTGATTACACCACCACTCAAAAACTTCCCATGTTCTAGCAATCTTTCTACTACATCCATTAGGAGACGGGATAGTTATATCATTAAATAAGAGTACTGCATTGCATAATAAATCAGCGTTAGAATCAGGTATAAATTCTACGTCTGGGTTATCTGGGTCGTCTGTCTCTATAATAACTACAGCACCTCCACTAGGAATCAATGGCACTGCAGAAGTTCCAGATCCTGTCATAGTAGAACAAGTAAATCCTGTAGGGAAATCTATTCCACAGAGCAATGGTATACCCATAGCAGTACCTGACCCAGTCGGTGACTGGAAATACCAAGGAATCGGGTTACCGTCCTCATTAAAAAGAAAATTAGTATCACTACATGATATAGTAGCAGGACCTGGGAAGATTATATCATCCAGAGGTATTCTTTCTAGAAATATTCTGTGCGAGCAAGTACTGAAGTTTCCAAAAGTGTCATCTACTCTGTAAGTTCTGTCTACATAAGTTTGAAACATGGGATCACAATCGAGGTGTACTTTCTCTTCGCTATATAACTGAACAGTAAAAGCTGCACAACCACCGGTAGCAGATGGCAAATCCATAAAATCCAAAGCATTACATGCAATGGTAAGATCCGGTGGACAATCTATCTGAGGAGCCAATTTATACTCGACCTGAATGTTACCCCAACAAAGGTTACCACATTCTAATTCTGTGACCTCATAGGTAAGATTCTGGTTAAGGAAATCGATGGTGACTAAATTGTCTGCGATAGCTCTGCCATGCTCGTCTTTGACAACAACAGAATAGCAGGTATCACCAGCTGCTATACCTATACCGCCCATGTCTGGGGTTATTGTTGCTTCACAGGACTCATTGAGTGATAGGTTAAGCTGATTGACACAAAGGACATCACATCCGGTGTCGCACTGGGAAATAAGTAATGTATTCGTACTTAGTAGCAATACTAAGGTGTACATACCTATCCATAGGATGGTAGAATACTTCATGATAGTTTTCTTATTTGTTAGCAAAATATCAGTACATAACCGAGGACTTCAAACAACAGTCAAGTACTCCTCCGAAGAGGTCTTTTAAAAAAAATCTAACTTGAAATAGTCACTTAGGTGGGAGCTGGATTAAGATCCAGAGTAATAATTTATTCCAATTAGCACATGATAATCAGCTAGCACACTGAAGATCATATTGGAATGATGGTGTTTCGTTAACTCCTAAATAAATGATCTATTTAGGCTCTATTAAAGGTAGGTTGCGGATACACTTTGGGTATATCACTCCACAAACATAAGAACATATTAAAGAAAAACAAAATATGTTATAAATATTTTACATTCATTTAATAGCTAGTTTTCTAGCATGTCGTTAAAATCTTTGTCACATTGTCTATATTGTATATCTTAATCAGTAATAAGGACAATTATGGCCTACAACTTCTTTTTTCGAAAAATGGCTTCGTTTATCTTTATGATACTAGCCAGTGTGACCATACTGTGTACTGCATCTGGGCAAACAGCGTTCAGCTGGGCCAGCGCCCAAAAGTTATCAAAAAATTCAGGCAAGCCAATATTGATAGATTTCATGCTAGAAGGCTGCGCACCTTGCAAACAGCTCCATGAAGAAATCTTAGACAACCCAACAATACGTAAAGAACTAGACAGCTACTTCCATGTCTTTAGCTATGACATACGTAAGCACAACATAGCACTTGAAGAAACATTCTCTGTAAAAAGTTATCCGACTACCGCCATTGTAAGTGATTCGGGACAGCTCCTGGGCAAATTCACTGGTTACCATAGTAGGTCCAGTTATCTAGAAAGTTTATATGATGCGCTGCTTCCTGAATCTCAATCTGAACCAGTAGAATTCCATTACGAAATACCTGGGCATTTGACCGCGTACAAAGAAGACATAGTTGCCCATCGTGAACTAGTAAGAATTCTCTACGATGACCCAGCCTATTGCTTTGGAGAAGACAGAGACCCCCTCGGCATCTTTGATGATTATTTCTATGCAGAAACTGATCTAGATACATTCTATGTAAAAATAGTATCAGAGAAACTGAGCTATAACGATACACCTAGAAAGTGGTTTCTAAAGAATGTGCAACTTTTAAAAGAAGAGTATGGCTTAGAGTTTATGAAAACGCCATATTATAATATACTTAGTGCAGACCTAACCGGACCTAAGTACTCGAATGGTTACGCATCATTGAAAAAAAGGCCTAAACAGATAGCGAAGAAAATGACCAAATTCTTAGGAGAGGACAAAGAGCATGAAGACTCTATATACCATAGGGAAATTTTCATTACTTATAACAATGTCGTTTCAAATGAATATGAGTTCTTGAAACTTAGAAATAACTTCACCTTGAAGCTTCTAAAATATCAAATTAGTGATGATCTAATAGAAGACTTGTACAACCAAGTTTTGAGCTTAAGTATAAATCTAAGATGCAACAGGGATCTTCTTCTTATCTTACAAGCAATAGATAAAAACACTTACTATAATACGTTGCCACCATTTATAGAAATTCAGGCAATCCTTTATTATCGTCTGAAACAAGAACAACAAGCTGTTGCAAAACTTGCTGAGGCTAATACGACCGCAGGTAAGAAAAACCTGCTTTTCACACCTGTCTTTTCAAGGCTAAAATCCAGCAATGCGCTAATCGAGACCGAGCATAAGTGTCAGTCAGCTTTTTAAATAGGCGCTTCTAATGTAAAGGTAATACTAGCATTATGATGCAGCTGCTATATCCCGCAGCTGCGGATAGTCAAGCTGTTTCATGCTTACTATAATCTACACATCATAAAGGCTTTCCATAATAAATGATTTGCAGGTACTACATTTAAACTGTCTATTTCGCATTTGTGACAATGGAACAAAGCTGTTGTGGCTTGTCGCAATCGACACTTCAATTCATAATTAACTTACAAAGATTGGGGCTAATAAAAAAAACAAACAACTTAGGCCTACAATCAAAATCATGAAAAAGACAACATTCATCTTCATCACATTTTTTACAATTCTTAGCTTATCAAATTTCACTTCGCATGAATGCAACATAAATGTTATGGCATTTAATGACGAACCCACTATTCCCTTCCCTCCGTATGATTATAGTATAGGTCCTTTTCCTAGCCATATATATAATGATACCATAGACATAGGCTACGAGGGAAGACGCAGTCCTTTTGACGACGAAAACACATTACAAATAGACGATGATAAAGCAACTTTAGGCAGAGTCTTATTCTATGACACCAAACTATCATCTTCGGAGATGATTTCTTGCGCCAGTTGCCACAAACAAGAATTTTCCTTTGCTGATGGTAAGGCTAAGAGTAACGGTGTCACAGAACTCACCAGTAGAAACTCCATGCATCTAAATGGCATGGCGTGGAACAACACTTCCTTCTATAGTTGGGATATGGAACATGAAACGATAGAAGAAATGATAGCACTTCCACTCAATGATCCAAATGAAATAGGACTGGACATGGACATGCTTATAGATAAACTCTTCAACACAACTTACTATCCCCACCTTTTTCAAGCCGCTTATGGCCATCCATTGGCGACTGAAGAAAAAATAAAGGAATCACTCATTCATTTTATGTTCTCTATGGTTTCTTTTGATTCCAAGCATGATCAAGGTGCTTCTATAGATTTTGAAAACTTTAGCGCCTCAGAATTATTGGGACTTGAGTTATTTAAAAGAAATTGCTCCAGCTGTCACTCACAAGGAAGAAGTTACTACATTCATAGTTCTATCAACAGGAATGGTTTGCCAGAAGATTCTAACGACCTTGGTGCTGGCGTATGGGATTCTACTCTAATGCATGCATTTAAACTTACCAGTCTAAGAAATATAGAAGTCACAAATCCTTACATGCATGATGGAAGATTTGAGACCCTTGAAGAAGTTGTAGAACATTATTCAGACACTTTGGTAACAAGTCCAGACAACTGGTTTTTGCCTCCTCAAGGATTTCAATTTAATAAAGTCGAACAAGAGGCTTTAGTAGACTTTATGAAAACTTTTACTGACCATACTTTCCTAACAGAAGAAAAATGGTCTGATCCTTTCAAAGGCGTAACATCCTCTATAGATCTGCAGAGAGCACTAAACCTTAGCATTTATCCTAATCCAGCTTCAGACTTAATTCAGATTTCATTTTCAAACAGCAAAAGCGAAAATGTCTCTATAGAATTACTCACAGCTAGTGGATCTTTGATTAGCACCTACAGTACTATTGATAATGCAATCTCTATAGATGGCACTGACCTTAGTCCGGGAATGTATATTTTAAGATTACGTCTGGGAGATGAGCAGGTCGCAAAAAAATTAGTTGTAAAGTGAGAAACTGTATGAAGCCTGCACTCTAACTCCGTTATATACAAATAGCAAAAGGATCTAGCACTTGCAATAGATTTGAAAAATCTTCTACAACAACGTTACCTATCCATAAGTACACTGTGTAATTAGATATTCCTAGGTTACTACAATCGACGACCATACTTTCCATATTAGGATTCGTATCACTGAAGGACAAGGAATATATTCCTGCATTACAATCTGTCAAGCTGATGCCAGCCTGAGCTATATCAATGATGCCGGTTCCACTTACTCCCAGTGATTCTATGATTTTTAATCCATTTGTGATATTACAGCATCCTTCTGCAATGGCACAAAATTCTGCTGTCAATGCTACTTCAAAACCTGGATCTAAACAAGTAGCTGTACCTGCATTGAATACAACGTTACCTGCAGCTGGCACAAGATCATTACTGGTTATTGTATTTCGTGCAATATACTCGCCGTCCTGAACATCAGAATTATTTGTGTTTACGACGAGATTTGCGATACAACAAAGTTCTTGGGGATCATCTACAGAAACAACAGTCGTACAGCTTGCCGTCATACCATTTACATCTGTTATGACTAAAGTGACAGGATTAACTACTCCATCTGCGCAAGTAACAACAGTAGGAGTTATGCTCATTGCAGCTACACCACAATCAGCCGTAGACCCTGAATCGATATCACTCATTAATATATCATAAGTACCATCACTTCCTATATCTACAGAAAAGTCAGAAGTGCAATTTGCTATTGGGTCAGAACACATTCCACAGCTTGGAGACAAGAACGGTGCACTTGCACAAACAAAATTAGAAGTGGTTCCTACAAGATTAAAATTATGTAAGGTCCCATTATTCCCATTTCCACTAGCATCCATTGCCAAAGCCTGCCCAGCATTATTACCCGCAGGTGTGCCATCTTCAAAATCTAGCAACACATTAAGGTTAGGTTCGTTTCCTGTTTGAGCACAATCTTTTACATCAAGAATTTCCGTCAGGGTCATTGCTCTATCATATACTCTGATATCATCCAGCTGACCAAACCAATCTTCAGCAGTACCACCACCATGCCAACGTCCTACCCTAGCCCATGTGCCGTATAGAACCGAAGCACTACCGGTCCACGAAGCTACAAACTGGCCATCTAAATATATATTTCTATTAGATCCTGATCTCGTAAGTGCAACGTGGTGCCAAGTATCATCGTGAAGATTAGAACCCCAACTCATGGTTCCACCTCCACTGGAATCATATACCCACAACAAGCCTTCACTTGCGCCTTTGCCTAAGCCTATCTCCAATCTGGGAGTGGAAAATGAAAATATCCTATCCTCATTATTTCCATTAGGAGTAGAAAAGCTCTTAAACCAAGCCATTATAGTAAAATTAGCAGGAGATGTATAAGGATTGATGACTACTACATCGTCATTATTAGAACAATCTAGCACAACATTATCACATTGACCATATAGCGTGGAGACTAGGCAAAAGCCTATTAAAATGGAAGTTATAGTTTTCATTACCTGAGATTTGTACTAAAAATAGACTTTTCTCGTATAGCCTAGACAAATTGGTTGTTAAATTATCTTCTAGTCTCGAAAAATGATTATGACAAAGACTGCATCACATTGTCAGTTTCTAAGGCAACATACTTTTATTGCTAGTGTATTACTACAACTTTTTTCCTATAACTGTTTCCTGACTTTAGTAACACTTCTAGAATGTGTAGCCCTTCATTAAGATTCTCTATGTTGATTTGGTTTTCATGTTGCATCTCTGATTGACTATAAACCTTAGTGCCATTCATATTAAAAATAGATACTGAATTTACTTTTAAGTAAGCTGGAATATCGATGTTTAAAATATGCTCAGATGGATTAGGATAAACCAGTATATCTGGTTCTTCAACTTTTTGTGTTAAGACCACTGCGTCTAATGGCTCCGTACTTCTAAGTACAGGTGTACCAATGGTAGAAACAAAAAGGTAATTGTCCCAAGAAACATCAAGGTCTATAATTCTTATTAAGCCTGGATTGGTGGGGGTTATATCTAACCAAGAAAGGCCTTCATCAATACTCATCCAAATAATTTCTTTATTATAGAAATAGAGATTGTTAAGATGGTCTATTTTGAACTCAAGCTCGTCGTCTACTAGATCAAATGGCAACAGATGAGAAATTTTGGAATTCGTGTTTTCATTGTATACAGTAATGACACTATTCCAAAAGTTGTTTAACTCAACAAAAAACACCTTTTCATTATCATAAGCTGCTTGAAGA
>CAYNJK010000007.1:1383-23403 GCA_964397575.1 uncultured Saprospiraceae bacterium | reverse complement strand
CCCATAGAATGCATCTCTGCTCCTACGAGAAGTATGTTTTTATACATTCCTGACTTGATAAACTGATCAGCTACAGAAAGACCATAGACAAATCCAGAACACTGATTACGTATATCTAGAGCACCGATCTCAGTATTAGTTATCCCTAATTCTCGTTGTAATAAGACACCACAACCAGGAAAGTAATAATCAGGACTCAAAGTGCAGAAAATAATAAAGTCTACATCTTCTTTAGAGATACTCGCTCTTTCTATAGCGATGCGAGCTGCTTCAGCGCCCATCGTCGTACTTGTCTGTTCGTGATTGGTAGCATATCGGCGTTCTTCTATTCCAGTCCTCTCTCTGATCCATTCATCTGAGGTATCCATATATTGGGTAAGATCCTCATTGGTATACACATTATCAGGGACATAATAACCTATTCCGGCAATCCTAGTTTGTGGCATAATTATCTGAGTTTAGAGCAAATAAACTGAAATTTTCGCTTAACTCAAGAATTGCTAGCTTTGTCCTCAGATTATTCCATCTCAAAACAAGTATTTTGAACCCAATCAAGAAGAGCCTACAACAGCTAGTCTACACAGTACTGAATCCACTGATACAGCTCTTAATCAAACTTGGAGTCACTCCTAACATGGTGACTTTCTTTGGCTTCTTACTTAATATTCTATGTACTGGAGTCCTTATCTATGGTGCTGAGATAGGCGATAGAAATGATCACAGGTTCCTTGGTTATGCAGGAATCTTAATCCTTATTGCAGGCTCTATGGATATGATAGATGGCCGATTGGCTAGGCTGAGTGGAAAGGCTAATCCTTACGGGGCGCTATATGATTCTGTACTGGATAGATATAGTGAGCTAGTAATGTTTTTTGGGTTTTGCTATTATACAGTAACTCAAGATTACTTACTGACTTCTATCTTTTCATTTATTGCTATGATAGGATCTATAATGGTTTCTTATACGAGAGCAAGAGCTGAGGGTCTGGGAGTAACTGCCAGCGTTGGCATAATGCAGAGGCCAGAGAGAATTGTACTGGTTGCTGTTGCAAGTTTAGTAACGGCGCTGATGTCTAAGCAAATCGGTGGAGATTATGTCTACAAAGTAGAACGGATGGATCAACCTATTTTTGAAACCATCTCATTTTTCAGCTGGCCTATATTCTTTCTTGCAGTATCAGCAAACATTACTGCGCTAAGAAGATTATACTACTCTCGTAACCAATTGATGGCAAATAATTAAGCAATTAGTCCTAATATTGTAAGAGGAGATCGTTCTAGACATGTTAGACAATTTTAACGAACATAGATTTAAATTTAAGTATACAGGTCAAGTAGGCTTACCTGAAGATTTTCCAATTCCAAAAGTCAATGATCAACTATTCTATATCCAGAGAAATCTCAATAAAAACACTGTAATCTACAAGCTCAATAAAAATTGTGCTGGCAAGCTTAATGAGTCCAAACCTTTAGAAGTATTCTGGTACAATTACGAAAATGGAGAAAACAGAAAAGAGTTGAATCATATCCAAGATAAATTGGCTTATGGTTATAATTTCTGGAAGATCAACAATGACACTTTCAAGTTCCAGGTAGTTTCGTATCCTTCCAAAGATTTCTTTTTAGCTAAAAGTGATGGATCAGGATATAAAGTCTACACTAAGCTTAATGATCAGATGTCTGTAGTGCATAATATCTTTGTGTATGCTGAAGAATTTGGAGTCTTTCCACAAGTTAAATTTGCAGAATTCTTTGGCAGCACCGTGGACAACAATTTTCCCATTTACCAAAAAATCTATCTCTAAGTCTTAGCCCCAAATGGCAACAAATTCATTTATATATAATAGGTTTTCGCAGACCTGGGTCAGGTGGCTTGTGGTACTATCCATCATCTACTGGCTGTGGTTTGGTCTATTTGTCGGGATAGATGCTGGAACTGTTGCTTTTTACATAGGGAGTATGGGCTTGTACTTTGGAACAAAAACAAGTCGCCAATTGGGTCTGACCTTTGCACCTTTATTTATCTACCTCATTTGCTACTCTTCTCTGAAGATTTTACACCAGCATAATCCTTTTCCTGTCATTGTAAAGAAATTATATGACTTGGAGGTAAGATGGTTTGGTGTACATCTAGATGGAGTAAAAGTAAGCCTGTGCGAATATTTCAATGTACATGTTCACCCTTTTTTCGATATCATTTCAGGTGTATTTTATATTACTTGGGCACCTTTTCCTATACTGTTTGGTCTATATGCCTTTTTCAAAGGCAGAAGAAAACTAGTCTTCGATTTTTGGATCTGTTTCCTGATCGCTAACATTATGGGTTTTATAATCTACATCATTTTACCTGCTGCTCCTCCATGGTATTATCTGCAATATGGAGATGTGATAAATCTGACAGCAGGAGGCGAACCTGCTAATTTGGCCAGATTTGATGAGATGATAGGAGTAAATCTATATCATGGCATGTACAGTCAAGGAACTAATACTTTTGGAGCTTTGCCATCGATGCATGCTGCATTTCCACTGATACTCAGCTATTATAGTTTAAAATTTGGCAACAGATTCTTGTCTATCTTATTCATTATCAGCCTTTTAAGCATCTGGTTCGGAGCGGTCTACTCTAATCACCATTACTTAATCGACGTATTAATGGGAATAGGTTGCGGTATTATTGGTATTTTTCTAACTGAAAAGACTGTAAATGGTACTTTTGTGCCCAATTGGTACAGAAATAGTATCACATATATAATGTCTGACCCTATATAAACTTACACTATGATGTTGAAAAAGAAAATGACTGCTTATACGCAGCCACAGAAGATTCAAGAAATGGGTTTGTATCCCTACTTCAGAACAATAGAGTCTGAACAAGACACTGTAGTAAAAATCAACGGTAAAGACATCTTGATGTTTGGCTCTAACAGTTATCTGGGTTTGACCAATCATCCTAAACTGAAAGAAGCTTCCAAAAAAGCAATAGATAAATATGGTTCTGGCTGTGCTGGATCAAGATTTCTAAATGGGACTCTTGATATACATATAGAGTTAGAAGAAAAACTGGCAGACTTTGTTGGAAAGGACGGTGCACTTGTTTTTAGTACCGGTTTCCAAGTTAATCTTGGTGTTATTTCTGCAATACCAGGAAGACATGACTATGTTATAATAGATGATCTAGACCATGCCTGTATAATAGATGGATCTCGTTTATCCTTTGCCAATAAAGTATGGAAGTACAAGCACAATGACATGGAGGGCTTGGAAAAGCTACTGATGAAGTGTGATCCAGATAAAATAAAGCTTATAGCTGTAGATGGTGTCTTCAGTATGGAAGGTGACTTGTGTAAGTTACCAGAGATAGTCGCTCTAGCTAAAAAGTATGATGCTTGTATATTTTTAGATGATGCGCACAGTCTTGGTGTCTTAGGAAAAAATGGACGAGGTACCGCTGATCATTTTGGGCTGACTGATGATGTAGATATGATTATGGGTACTTTCAGTAAGTCATTGGCATCTATAGGAGGCTTTGTTGCTGCTGATAATGCCACTATAAATTTTCTAAAACACAACGCGAGGTCATTGATTTTCAGTGCCAGTATTGCACCTGCAAATGCCGCATCTGTTATAGCTGCTTTAGATCTTATACAGGAAGAACCCGAAAGAATAGATAGACTCTGGGAGAATACTCACTATGCAATGAAATTACTCAATGAAGCAGGATTCGATACCGGGCACACAGAGACGCCTATTATCCCGATCATGATAAGAGATGATTTTAAAACTTTCAATCTTACAAAGCAATTATTAGATGAAGGTGTATTTGTCAATCCTGTAGTGTCTCCTGCAGTACCCAGTACCTCTTCACTGATTAGGTACTCTCTTATGGCAACCCATACCAAAGAACAAATAGCTGAATCTGTAGATAAGATTTATTCTATTTCTAAAAAGATAGGAGTATTTGATCAAGAAATAACGCATGCATGAAGCTAGATGGAGGACTATTGATAAAAAAAGTCAATAGTAAAAAACTACTTCATCAGTTTATAGATTTTCCGCATGAGCTCTATGATGGAGATGCGAATTATGTACCTGAGCTTTTCATGGCTCAGAAGGACCTGCTGAATCCTGCCAAACATCCCTTTTTTGACCATGGAGATGTAACCTGCTTCTTAGCCTATAATGATGACAAAATTGTAGGAAGAATAGCAGCAATAGATAATCCTAAGTATAATGAGTATCATAACAGTAGTTATGGATTTTTTGGATTCTTCGATTACGTGGAGTCTACAGATGTAGCACAAGCCTTAATGGATAGCGTAAAAACACATCTGGCGTCAAAGAAATATGAATCACTCATAGGTCCTATGAATTTTTCTACTAATGAAACGGCAGGCACTCTTGTAGAAGGCTTTGATTCTCCTCCCAAGATTATGATGACCTATAACAAGTCCTATTATGATCGTGTACAGAAAGCAGTGGGGTTAGAAAAAGAAATGGACTTTCTGGCCTACTTCATTCCTACAAAAGCCGTATCTGACAAATCCCTAAGAATTAGCAAATTACTGGAAGAACGACTCGCGAAACAACAGATCAAAATCCGAAACATAAAAATAAAAGACCTCAAAAGTGAGGTTCCAGGAATGATGAAAATATATAACGCTGCCTGGGGAGATAATTGGGGATTTGTCCCAATGTCAGAAAGAGAAATGCAGCATATGGCCTCAGACCTAAAACTGGTAGCAGACGAAAAGTTTGCATACATCGCAGAACACAATGGTGAGCCTATTGCTTTTTCTGTTTCACTCCCCAACATCAATGAGATTACAATCAACTTTAAAAAAGGTAGGCTCTTCCCCTTCAATATCTTCAAACTGCTGTTAAATAAAAATAAAGTCAAATCTGTACGGATTATCACCACGGGAGTAATGGAAGCCTATAGAAAAAAAGGCATCGAGGCAATCTTTTTTGCTAAGAACATCGCAGAAGCAAAAAAGCGAAATCTAGAAGGTGGAGAAGCTTCATGGATACTGGAAAACAACAAGGAGATGGTCGCAGCAGCAGAAAAGCTCAATGGAGAAAAGTATAAGACTTATCGCATTTACACTTGCAAACTCTAACCTCCATGGCCAAGAAACTACTCATCACAGGAGCTAATGGTTTTGTAGGAAGTTGGATGGTAGAAGAAGCCATAGCTCAAGGCTATCTGGTCTATGCAGGTGTCCGTAAGACAAGTAATACACAATACCTTTCTGACCCACGTATAAATTTTTTCTACTACAGTTTTGAAGAAGAAGATAAGCTGAGAGAACAGTTGGTCGCGCACCAATTTGATTACATCATTCTCAATGCAGGAGTGACCATGGCTGCAAGCAAGGAAACCTATTTTAAAATTAATGCTGGCTATACGAGAAAGTTTTGCAAAATTCTTATCGAAGAGAAATTGCTACCCAGTAAGCTGATATACATTAGTAGTCTTGCTTCCTATGGCCCAGCAGAATATCAAGTCAAGCAAGTCTTAGACGCTGAAAGTATTCCACATCCGGTGACGTGGTATGGAGAATCAAAATTACAGGCCGAACAGTTTGTCCAGAATTCTAGACCTATAAGGTATCTCATTTTTAGGCCTACAGCAGTATTTGGTCCTAGAGATACTGAGATGGTCTCAGTATATAAGTCTGTACAAAAAGGATTGGCTGCAAAGATAGGTTCAGGAAATATGGATGCTACCTTTATCTACGTCAAAGATTTAGCTAAATTGGTTATAACTGCTATGGGAACAGAGGTAGCTGATAAGTCTTATTTCGTTGGGGATGGTCACATATATCCTATAGAAGAATTGAATCAACATATTGCAGAAATCTTAGAGAAAAAACCTATCAAGCTTACAATTCCTTTTTCCATTATGAAAGTCATCGCAGGAGTAAGTGAATTGTTAGGGAAGATACAAGGTAAAACCCCGATGCTGAACCGAAATAAAGTCAAAGAATATTTTGCAAGGTCCTTTGCTATAGATACCTCTGACTTAGAAAAAGATTTTAACTTCGCACCGCTTTACAACTTAAGAACGGGTTTAGAAGAAACCATAGCTTGGTGTAAATCAAATAACCTATTATAAAATAACAAGAATGGCAGCTAAACGAGCAGCAACTAAAAAAAGAACAAAAAAGAATAAAGGTATCGCCTCCAGTGCTACAGGTAAGTTAGGTATACTGACTCCTGGGATGGGTGCCGTCGCTACGACTTTTATAGCTGGTGTCATGGCCATAAACAAAGGCTTAGCTGCACCTATAGGCTCACTCACTCAGATGGGAAGAATGAGACTAGGTAAGCGTACCAGAAAAAACATTCCGTACATGAGTGATGTAGTGCCACTACAGGATCTCAAGAAGGTTGTTTTTGGAGGATGGGATATTTTCAAGGACAATATGTACGAAGCAGCTGTGCATGCTGATGTTCTGGATAAAGAACTCCTTAACAAACTGAAAAGTCCTCTTTCCAAGATTAAGCCTATGAAAGCCGTATTTGACAAAAGATATGTCAAAAAACTGGAAGGCTCTCATGTAAAAAAGGGAAAGACCAAAATGGATCTTGCAAAGGCTGTAATGGCTGACATAAGAAAATTCAAAAAAGATAATAAGTGCAACCGCCTTGTAATGGTCTGGTGTGGAAGTACAGAAATATATATAGAAGAATCTAGAGTCCACAAGACCATAGAAGCATTTGAAAAAGGTCTAGAAAAAAACTCTAGGGATATAGCCCCAAGTATGATCTATGCTTATGCTGCGATCAAGATGGGTATCCCATATGCCAATGGTGCACCCAATCTTTCGTGTGATATTCCTGCCCTGGTAGAGCTATCTAAGAAAACACAAGCGCCTATTGCTGGTAAAGATTTCAAAACAGGTCAGACCTTGATGAAAACAATTCTTGCGCCAGGATTTAAAGCGAGAGCCCTGGGCATAGACGGATGGTTTTCTACCAATATACTTGGTAATAGAGATGGAGAGGTACTAGATGATCCAGATAACTTTAAGACTAAAGAAGTGTCCAAACTAGGAGTTCTAGAACAAATATTAGAACCTAAACTCTATCCAGAATTATACAAAGATTTCTATCACAAAGTTAGAATCAACTACTACCCACCTCGTGGTGATAACAAAGAAGGATGGGACAATATAGATATCAAAGGTTGGCTAGGTTATCCTATGCAAATCAAGGTAGATTTCTTATGTCGTGATTCTATATTGGCAGCGCCTATCGTTTTAGACCTTGCTATATTCCTGGACTTGGCAAAAAGATCAGGCATGTCAGGTATCCAAGAGTGGTTGTCGTTCTATCTGAAATCACCGCAAGCGCCAGAGGGCAGATATCCGATACATGATATCTTCAAGCAACTTGCTAAACTAGAAAATACTTTGCGTCACATAGGTGGACATGATCTGATCAACCACCTTGGTCTAGACTATGAAGAATAGACTATGATGCTTTTTCATAAAGCCATAACAACAGTTATGGGCTTAGGATATGCGCCTATTGCTCCTGGAACATTCGGAACAATAGGCGCTGTTGTTTTCTATTATTTGCTCACCCTGATTTACCCACATAGCATTCCGGTCTCACTACTACTATTATTAGTTGCTCTGGTATTAGGAATCATAGGAATATGGAGCACAGATAAGGTAATACCGTTATGGGGAGATGACCCCTCTAAAGTCGTCATGGATGAGTTTGTCGGTTATCTTATTACGATGACCTTAGTACCTGCAGACTGGGAGTATATGCTTTTGGGGTTTGTCCTATTTAGGTTCTTTGATATACTGAAACCACTTGGTGTAAGATATCTGGACAAGAATCTAAAAGGAGGTCTAGGTGTGATGATGGATGATGTACTTGCAGGTGTCTATGCTTGTCTGAGTCTCCATTTCATAATCTGGCTTCTGCCGAAAGCTCTTCCGAATCTATGACCGACGATAAGGTCCCATTTTTCCAGTCACTTATAAAGTCTCAACTGGGATCCTTTATGGCTACTCTTTTCGATTTTTGTAGCCTCTATCTTCTCACTGAGTTAGTTGGCATCTACTATGTATTTTCTGCAGGTTTGGCAAGTGGTGTGGGTGCAGTTGTTGGTTTTATTTTACAAAGAAATTGGGCCTTTAAGAGAACTGAGAAAAATTGGAAATATCAAGCTGTAAAGTATGGTATAGTAAGTTTGCTCATACTTTTACTGAATATGGGTGGCATATATCTAGTAACTGAGTACTTTACCCTACCCTACATGTGGTCCAAGGTTATTATAGCCTTTCTGATTGGCATCTTTGTTTCATTTCCCTTATTCCGATACTATGTCTACAATTAGTATCATCATGCCTGTAAGAAATGCGGCAGTTTATCTTCCTGAATGCATAGAATCTATAATCGCACAAAGCCATTCTGACTGGGAGTTGATTGCTGTAGATGATCACAGTGCTGATGGCAGTTACGCTATACTAAAGAATTATGCAGGGAGTGAAAAGAGAATAAGAGTAATCAAAAACCAAGGTAGAGGCATTACGCCAGCCCTAATTTCAGGATACAACTTAGCAAGAGGTTCTTACGTAAGTAGAATGGATGCAGATGATAAGATGCCGATAGACAAACTTCTTACACTTAAGAATGCTTTAGATCTAGATGGACAAGGTCATGTTGCTACAGGTCTGGTGTTATACTTTGCTGACTACCCATTAGGAGATGGATTTAAGAACTACGAACTCTGGCTCAATAGTCTGACCAGACGGAATAACAACCTAACAGAAATCTACAAGGAATGTCCTATAGCCTCGCCTAACTGGTTGATGTACCGAACCGATTTCGACAAGTGCGGCGCTTTTCATTCTGACAGCTATCCTGAAGATTATGACCTAGTATTCCGGATGAAAGCAGCAGGCATGCAGGTAACTGGTGTACCACAGCTCACTCATAGGTGGAGAGACAGTAAGAATCGGGCATCCAGAACTGACGACAATTATGCAGATAATAGATTCTCTACTATGAAGGTGAAGTACTTTCTACAACAAGATTATAGTGCCGAGGAGACTTTAGTGCTGTGGGGTGCTGGCCCCAAAGGTAAAGCTCTGGCGAAAGAGCTCACGAACAATGACATCAACTTCAGTTGGATAAGTAATAATACCAAGAAAATCGGTCATAACATCTATGGCACTGTAGTAGCACCCATAAGCAACTTAAGGCAATTAGGAAATTGTCAAATCATCATTGCTGTAAGCCAGCAAGGAGCAAAGGCAGAAATCTTAGCCACCTTAAACGAAAACAATATTGCGAACTATTATTTTTTCTGCTAGGTTCCCGAGAAGGAATGCACCTTATCTCTCTTCTTCGTAATAAAGCTTGTAGAATTTTCTACCATACTCATCCTCTCCTCTTTCTATCATAGATCTATCTCCATGGATGTAAAGAGAAAAATTCTTATCTAGCTTTATAACAGACTTAAAGATGCCATTATTCTTTTTGACGGCTGCAGGGGATATATCAAAATCTGGTTGTAGAAAGAAGCCTTTATCTCTTTGGGACTCTCTTTTAAATTCTGCAAAATCATCCTCTACTCCTACCGACGCTAACTCCTCCATATATTCTGATTCATTGAAGGTCTCATTGGATTTGAAAAACTTTTCTGAGGCATTCATAACTGCCAGTTCGTTTTCTTTAGAAAATCCATCAGTGGTTCTCTTTTTATTATCCACGTAGTCTTTGGTGAGTTGTATGTAATGGGAGGTAAAATGATAGTCATCAGATCGTTCTTTTACATTGAGAAAGTCTTGGGACCAGAAAGCAGCCTCTTGCTTATTAGACTTATCGATTATACAGAGTTTGTAACCAGAAGACTTTTCAGTATTCAGAATGAGGCAGCCCTTGTCTAGCCCGCCCAGAGCTAACCCACTTTCATGATTAAGGCTGTACTGACTGTCTCCTTCCAGAAGCTTTAGGAATACATCTTTGGATTCAGATTTGAAGATGCCTATCGCATCTAGCATCTCGTCTTCTACAAGTATATCTTCTAGATAGCACATGATAAACTCGCCAGCTTTTATATTAGGATGCTGAGAATTGTTATAGAGGTACTTGGCTATTTGTTCGGATCTCTCATGGAGTAGATTGCGATCAGCAAATATTTCAGAGGCATAATTATACAGAGGATTGTCTTCTAACTCACCAGAAGAAAAAGTAAAGGCGCTGAACGCAGGCTCTTTGAATCTAGAGAGCAAATACTTAAAAATGAGCTCTACTTTATAATCATCCTCCAATGAAAGTGGAAGTGGCTTGATGCGTATACCTTCTGATTCTGAATGCTTACCGATGTAGTGAATGGAAACTGGACTTAGCTTAGCACTAATGTGATTTATCATATTCCGAGGTTCTTATTTTGTAGCTGTAAAGAAGCACTAATCTAGACAGACTGACCAGAATAAAAACCAGTTTTTATCCACAAAGCTACCTTGGTAAGCTACTCTTCCTCATCGTCATAATCATCCGGTTCCTCGAAGGGAATATCCTTTAACATGGTCAGTCCTATAAATTTGCTCTCATCAGCATTGATACTAAAAAAGCCTAGGAAACCGCCCGAAGCTTTTGCAACATGCTTAGCAAAGGACCTATAACTGGCTATAAGGTGGTGACCAAGATTATTTTCCAGCAACGGAAGAATAGAATTGAGCTGTGAAAGTTTTCGTATAAGTATAGCTTCTCGTTCTCCGAGGTCTTTAGGCATCTTGCCAATAAAGTCCTTAAGCTTATCTGAAAACTCTGGACCCACAGCCTCATAGAATGGTGTTAGTTCATTAGGATTGTGATAGGATCTTATCTTAGCGACTTTAGTAGCCCATTGGGTTTCTTCTGGTTCTATCTCTCCATCAGCTCCTGCTATCAGTACTGTAATCCAAGTCAAGGCATCTTTAGTAATCTGAAATTGTGTTTCAGAAAGCTTTCCGAATCCTGGTAACATATGGTAAGTGTTTATTTAATCAGATTGCAAAAATATCAATCTCTAAAAATTAAATCTAGCTGCCAGTGAGGGCATGATAGGCAACTGATCCACTCTATCAAACTCTATCCTATCAAAGAAAAAGATATTAGGGCGATCATAGACATTAGTTACACTACCAATCAGTTCCAAGTTCAGCCTCTCAGTAAATCTGAAAGTCTTTTGTACTGAAATGTCCAATCTGTGGTAATCCGGTAATCTACCTCCATTTCTCTCGCTGGAAAAGATAATTCCGACGTTGTCTGGATTATCAGTTTCGTAAGTGGTTCCTGATCCATCAGGAAAAGTATTGTTATTGAAGAAAGCTTGAGTCTTAGTGAATGGGAAGCCCGAGCCGTAATTCCATCTCAGACTGATAAGTATATCGTTATCAGCACCTGTGGTGTAAGTAGCCAGGAAATTAACATTGTGGCGTCTGTCAAACAGTGTCGGAAAATCTTGCTCACCATCAAACCTATTTACAAAACCTAAAGAATAGGTTGCCCAGAAATACCACTTTGGTATATCATACTTTGCAGAAAAATCTATTCCAAAAGCTTCCCCTATTTCTGTGGAAAAATCACTTTGAGAGGATAAAGTTTTGTTTCTATTTATAACAACTAGTTGTGTAAAGTCTTTGAAATATCCCTCTACATTTAGTTGTAGAAAACGTCCTATATCTTGCTCTACACCTAGCGTAAGGTGCCTTGACTTCTGTAGTCTGGTGGTTACATTTTCGCCATTGAAATCTTGGAAAGATTCGTCCGGTCCTGATATAAACCCATTGAATAAATTGACAACGTCTCTCTCATTGGAAGTGGAAATGATATTCTGGCTGTATAGTCCAGCACCTAGTTTTATTCTAGTAGCATCTAGCAGATTATATTTCAATCCCAATCTAGGTTCAAAAGAAAACTCTCCGAGTGACGCATAATAAGGTAATCTAATACCTGGCTCTATAACCAATTTATCCCAAGCCCTTCTAACTTTTAGAAACCCAGAAATCTCAGTTGTGGTCTGCTTTTGTTGAAGAGGTATATTGAAAGGATTTACAAAGTCAAATTCTGTTCTGATACTCTTGATATCCACACCGTACTTCACTGAAGATTCATTAGTCAGATAATTAAAGTCCAATCCTATATTCAGTTCTCTGATAGCACTTTCTCTAGGATTATCAGAAGCTCTGATACTTGTAGAATAGTTAGATAAACCCACAATACCATTAAGGGTAAGTGAACTCGCATTCGGTAGGAGATTAAAGTAAAGTCCACCTCCATTATTATTCCAGTCTATGGTAGAAACAAGAGGATTATCAAACGAATCATCAAAATTGAAACCGAAGAAATTAAATTGACTACCATTACCGGTAACATAGGATAACTTACCATAAGCATCCGTAAAAGAAAAAGGTAAGCCTATAGTATCATTGACTATAGCATGTCGGTAAATGCTGGTAGAAGTTTCTTGGATGATAGAGCTTTTTGCAGTTGCAATGAATGAAAGCGTACCACCCTCTTCACTTTTGAGGATAGGACCTTCTATTAGGCCTTTCACCATAAAAGGACTGCCTGACAATTGACCTGCCAACCGCTTTTTATTTCCTTCTCTGGTATTGATGTCTACTATTGCGGATATTCTTCCACCATGTTCTGCATTGAAGCCGCCAGTCAGGACATCTACATTTCTTATAATTTCTGTTTCGAAGGTAGAATAGAAACCTATAGAGTGGAAAGGATTATAGATGGTCAGGCCATCCAGCAAGATCTTATTCTGGACAGGAGAACCTCCCCTAATATAAAGCTGTCCGCCCTGATCTCCTGTAGAGACAATACCAGGAAGTACTTGCAGATATTGCAAGATATCAGCATCTCCACCTGTAGATGGCAGTGCTTTAATTTGTTTTTTCGTAACCTGCAATTTAGAAATCCTTACCTCTGTTCTGGCCTGCTGTCTTTCTGCTGAGATATCTACCACCCCTAATTGAACACCTCCCGATTGCAATTCTACCTTGTAATAATTTACGGAGATTTCATCTATGCTGACTGGTATGACTATTTCTTCATAACCAATATAGGAAACCAACAAAGTTTTCTCGCCTATAGGAATATCACTAAGTGTAAAGAAACCGTTATCATCACTGTTGCCACCGACATCAGTTCCCTCTACCAGTAGATTGGCGTAGATAATAGGATCTCCTGTTTCAGCATCATAGACATGCCCCCTTATATTACCGGTCTGACCACTCATAAGTGTACTCAGGAGTAAGCATGAAAAGAACACCACTATTTTGGTAAAAAATGCTGTATATAGATTATGTCTCATATTGTCCAGATATGAATGGAATTAACTAACAACCATTCGTTTTTGAAAGCCACAAAAGTACACAATATCTACCTTGGAATGGCAGCTTTAATAGCATTCTTAGCAGACATTCGCAGCTTTATTTATTAGCTTAGGACATTCTTAGACAAGCCAATAGATATGAAGAAAAAAGTCGCTTTAATTCTACTATTTATACTGATTATCATTCAGTTCTTTCCCATAGATACGGATAACCTTGAGGCAAATCCTCAAAATGATTTCGTAAGTCTAGTAGGACAAGAACAAACTCCTATCGGACAGCTAATCAAAGCTGCTTGTTACGACTGCCATTCTCATGAAACAAAATATCCAGCTTATACGAGATTCCAACCTGTGGGATTCTATCTCAGGAGTCATATAAGAGGTGGAAGGCAGAAGCTGAACTTTTCTGAATGGTCTAACTACTCTGAGAACAAGAAAATCCAAAAACTAGAGCAATGTGTAGAAGTTATGGAAGAGAAGAGAATGCCATTAAAATCTTATACCTGGCTACATCCTGAAGGCAAGGTGTCAAAATCAGATAGAGAAAACCTTATCAAATTCTTCTCTGAAATCTAATTCACACAGTCAATGAAGAGAAAACCCGTCTCGATCCTTTAGAAAAGGAAACTTTGATCTAGCCTCAGCAAGATGCTTCTTGTCCAAAGTGGCCCTGATGACACCACTGCTTTCTATGGTTTCTGTAAGCTGATATCCGAAAGAATCTATTACCGCAGAGTGCCCACTATACTCATTATTCCATGCATCTTTTCCGTAACAATTAGCACCCAAAACATAGGCTTGGTTTTCTATCGCTCTGGCTTTTAGCAAATTATCCCATGCATTTAATCGAGGATTGGGCCAATTAGCAACATACAAGAGGACATCATAGTCTGTGGTATTTCTTGCCCACACTGGGAATCTTAGGTCATAACAGATATTTGCACAGATACGCCAGCCCTTATGTTCAAAAATCAATTGATCTGAACCTGACGTAAATACTCGATCTTCGCCAGCAAAGCCAAAGAGATGTTTCTTGTCATATACCCGCTCTACCCCTTTATCCGATACAATATAGAGGCGGTTATAGTAGGCGTCATTTATTTGGGTAATAAGAGATCCTATGACAAGCGCTTTTTTATTAGCAGCCCAGCCTTGCATGAGTTCTAGTGCTCTTGCGGTACTAGAATGATATTTATGTGCCTGCATGGTGTAGCCTGAAGACCACATTTCGGGAAGCAGAATAAGATCAGTTTCATCTATCTCCGAGATAAGACTTGCTACACTTTGAAAATTGGCTTCTGGCTTATGCCAAGTTAGCTCTGGCTGTATCAAGGCTACTTTGAGCTGATCATTCATATTCTAGAAGTCTGAGAAATATCTTCTCGCATTACGATTAAAGTTATCACCTACTCCAGTTCTTTGTATGGCATTACCGGAGTTTTCGAAGTTGTCCTTACTGTACAATTGTGCTTCCCACTGAGGATTATTGAGTTCTCCTCTACAGGTAGAATGTAGCAAGATGTAATCATTAGTAACAATAGATGGGTTGTAGAATAGAAATTTAACTCCAGTCTGCTGCGTCTCTTCCAAGTAATTATAAATCCATATTTCATAAGGTGGTGCAGATGGCTCATCTTCTACAAATACCAAATCGTCAGGTTGTCCATACTTGAGGAACATGTATCCTCTGTCTGTTTCAAAACCATGGCCTACATTGCTAGTAAATCTTATATCCACAGCTTTTGCGACTTCCATGTACTGATCATATAAAGCCTTGGTATCAGCTGCATTAAACTTGGACCAGAAACTGTAAAGGAAATATTTCTTAGGCTCTATTTCCTCTGACCAGATTATACTATTTAGAATACCTGACATATTATTTCTTACTCGAGGGAAAATAGCCTTTAGACCGTAATTAACTTCACCTACATTCATAAGCTGAACAAACGAGGTTTCGAAACTCGCATCAGGATTCATATTTATTTTAAAATCTGTTAATGGGTGATAGATTGCAAAGGACTGAACGTTTTGGTGTAGGACCTGTCGAGCTTTATCTACTACCTCAAAATTGAGTTCATAATTACCTGATGGCAGATCTTCTATGCTAAAGCTCTCAAAGATGAGGCAGTCTTCCTGCGATTTTATTTGCTTGTATGCTGGACTTGTGACCTGTTCTTTTGTGTCAGCATCTCTAATCGTGTAGCGATAGTATCTTCCTTCACTTAAGCCTTGCAAATTGTACAGTTCTAGATAAAAGGCAAATAAATTATCTGATTCGCCGAAAAGATTAAAGGCCAATGGTTCGTAGAAAAATCCAGATTTCTGGAATGGATATACCCCTGCATCTGATGAGATATCCTTTGTCAGTAAGATATCGGAACTCGAGCTATATGCAGCAGCATGATTGACGACAAAATCCTTGGCATAATTTATTGTATCTGCGGGATTATTCTTGTCCATATAAGTCAGCTCAAGCTTATAATCGCCATTCTCTAGGCTGTAACGCTTCAGATCCCAAAAGTCTATCGGTGCATCGCTAGGCGGGCTCTGAATCATATATTTATCAGCAAGGATGATCTTCTCACCTTCTTTGATAACAAGAAGCATCTCTACTTGAGAAGTCTCGAGGCTATCTGATACAGAAGGTGCAGCGAAAAGCACAGAATTCCCCAAGATCCGACTGTATATTTCTATATATGCTTCACCTTGGTAATAGTTTAAAGTAGTAACACTTACTTCCAGAGAAAAAAGTGGTAATGAAATCAGCAGTAATACAACTGCAATACTGTGCCTTAGGAGTAACATTTATTCAGCTTGTGATTTTACCGTAATGAATTTGAAATTGAATCTCCTAATTCGTGTAGTCATTATCAAGGTATCTGGAGTCACCAAGTCGACATTATAAGGATTACTGGATCCATCTTCTATCTCAAGTTTACCATTCTTAAGAGTATAAGGATGAGGGGTTTCGTCTCCTAATACATTGGTAATCACTGTCTTATCTGTAAAAGTAAAGAAGGCATTGTCCAGCAGTTTTGTTTCTTGATCCGATTTATAGGCTTTATGCATTTTATAAGTCCCATCTAATTGTGATACCTCAGCCATCGCAGCTGAAGGTCCATCTGTCTTGCACGAAGAAAAAATAACAGTCATTAGGATAAAAGCTACCAGACTGGCTTGTGTACTTGTCCGCATCATAATCTACTATTCATAAGTTTGTACCATAGTGGCGGAAATAGGGATAAAACCATCGAAGCAGGATAACCAAAAGGGAGCTGCTTTGCTTCATCATGATGATCCAACAATTGATATTTTTTCTGAGCTTGATAATGGTGATCAGAATGTCTGGTCAACTCATATAATACTATTCTTCCCAATTCGTGATTGGAATTCCAGGAATGACAGGGGCGCACCCTCTCATATCTGCCATTAGGTAATTTTTCTCTTCTGAGTCCGTAGTGTTCTATGTAGTTAATGGTTTCCAGTAACAGGACAGCGAACAGCGAAGAAACGAGAAACAATAAAGTCATATAAAGTCCTACAATTAAAACCAAAGTTATAAGAAATGCGAACTGGACAAGAGTAAAGACCACTAGCTCATTATTCAAACCAAAAGTAGATACATCTTTCCGTTTACAATTTCTGATTTCTATTCTCCATGCACTCAGATACGACCCTACCAATGAGCGCATCCAGAAGAAATATAGATTTTCACCCTTTTTTGCGCTGGCGGGATCTAGATCTGTTGCTACATTCTTGTGATGTCCTTGGTTATGTTCTATATAGAAGTGCATATAGAAACAAGGTAACAATAGTGCTTTTGCCATTACTTTTTTATACCACTCTAGTTTATGTCCTAATTCATGAGCGACATTAATGCCGACCGACCCTAATAGGAGTCCTAAGGAGGAAACCCATCCGATTATCGTAATTGTATCAGGCATGGATGTACGCATCTGATAGAAAAACAATAATATAAATCCATAGATGATAGGAACATTGAGATATAGAAGTACATCAAAAATGAACTTGGACTTTTGATTATCTACGACTTCTTTGTCCAAATTTTGTTGTGATTGGGGGAGAATGGTTTCTATAAGGGGTAGAAATAAGAAAGCATATATCACCACCGAAAATGATAATAATCCCGTATTTACAAAGGAAAAATAAGTAAATGCCGGCAATGAAAGCGCAATAAGGTACTTTAAATCTCTATACATACAGTATTATGATAAGGTAATATACCTACTATCAAAATTAATTACTGCGATAAAAAGATTAAAATATAATGAAGTGAAAATTACTTCTTGAGGTTTTTTCTTTCCTTGATTTTTGCCTTTTTACCTACCAGTTCTCTTAGGTAGTATAATTTAGCTCTTCTTACCTTACCTCTCTTAAGGATTTTGATGTCTACTATTGCAGGGCTGGCCATAGGGAAGATTCTTTCTACACCTATACCGCTTGACATTTTACGTACTGTAAAAGTCTTAGTAGCTCCTGTGCCGTTGATTTGGATTACATTGCCTTTAAAGGACTGGATTCTTTCCTTAGCCCCCTCCACAATCTTGAAACTCACGTCTATATTGTCTCCAGGTCTAAATTCTGGTAGTTTCTTTTCTGAAGTTAGCTGATCGTGTACATAGTTTATTAAATCCATAGCACCAGTATTATTGTTAAAATTAGGGCTGCAAAGGTATTATAATATTTGCAATTAATCCAAAGTTGGCTAAATAACTATTTAGAGTCTTGCTTTTGCTCTCTAAAGCAATTGTTGCAAAGCCAAAATCACCTTAATAGAGTAACGTGTCCTTCTTGTACAAAGTCATTGCCTCTAGGGTCTTTATAACTAGCCTTGAAAACATAAACCCCCTGAGGAGAAGCCTTGCCTGTATTAAATTCTTGTCCATTCCAGCCAGCCCTAGAGTCTTGTGTCTCAAAGACCATTTGTCCCCATCTGTTCCAGATACTCATTTCGAAATCGATAAGTCCACCATGGAACCCATTACCTAAGAATAAGTCGTTATTAGAATCCGCATTAGGTGTAAAAGCATTAGGAAAATGAAATTCAACTGTTGGCCTTACATCTATAATCTTAGACATCGTATCAGGACAGTTGGTAATAGGATGTAGCACAGTGAGTATGACATTGTGTATTCCTGTATCTGGAAAGGTGTAGGTAGGACTTTGCTCAAAGGAATTACCTGTACCACCAAAATCCCAACTCCATGCACCTGCATCTCTGGAGAGATCAGTAAAACTTACAGTTCTATTCAGCGCCGTAGGATCATCTGGAAAACAATCAAAATCTGCTTCTGGTGATTCTCTAATTCTTATCAGGCCATCAAAAGAATCCGAAATACCACAGCCTATAGGAGAGACAATATCCAGAGAAAGATTAAAATCTCCCGCTTCTAGATAGGTATGTGTAGGACTTATTTCTCCAGACGTCGAGCCATCACCTAAGTCCCAAAGTATGAAATAGGTAGAGTCTATAGGACTGGAAAGATTATTCAATGTTATTTCGGATGGCGTACAACCTATAAAACTATTAGGTTCTACAATTATGACTGCAGGCGCAGGTTGGTAATTGAACTCCTGGCTCAGAGTATCCATACATTCGTTAGTATCTTCTACTATCAGAGTGACATTCCTTTGCCCTGGCTGGTCATAGAGATGGCTTGGATTCTGCAAGCTGGAAAACCGACCATCGTCAAAGTCCCAGGTCCAATTAGTCAATGCATCTACACCGGCACCACTAAAAGAAGTGTCTACAAAGGCAACTGGACCAGCGACACAGGTGTCAAAACTAAAATCCCAAGCTGCAGTTATTGAAGGAAACATATTGACCTCAAAGAAGGCAGTATCTGCACAATCTATACCCTCATTTAGAATCATGATACCTTCGTAGAAACCGAGTCCTGGAAAAACTACATCAGCATCTCTTGCCTCCACTCCGCCACTGAGTTCGAATATTATTTCGGTTCCTCTGTAAAAGGTCCAATCGTAGGTCTGAATAAAATCTACATCTGTGCTTAGGTTTCTTATCGTAATGGATGTATCTCCACAAGAATTAATGACAAAAGTGTTCTGACTATCATTTAATACATTATCAGAATCAAGAACAGCATTGACCTGCTTTTCGCAAGCGAGCACATTAAATTGAAAATCTCTTCTAATCTTACCTAATGAAACTCCATTCCTAAATTCCTCTATGCAAACTCCTACAACAAATTGCCCAGTAGTAACTGGAGTTCCTGTTATGAGACCGGATGAGGGATCTATCTGAACTAAGGGATCGCCGCCAAGTGGCTGTCGTTGCGTAAAAGGAGCCCTGAAACGGACTTCATCAAATTCAGGAATACAGCCCATATCTGGTTCTGGTCGTACACATTCGCAACAGCCGCCTTGACCACCAGTATTTGCATCCAAGGTACCACCTGCAGTAAAAGGTGTACAGAATGAGTATACCAGCTCGTCTCCATCAGCATCTGTTGCTGACTGATCTACAAAAATCGGGAAGCCGGCACAGATGAAGATAGGTGGGAAAGTGTTGAAATCTGGACTATTATTTCCTAGTATTTGTGCTTCTGGTGTTATAACAACATCAAACACGGCTCCTTGATCGCCAGGATTTATAAGATTAGAAATGGTTTCATTCCTGCAACATCTTTGGTACGCTATCATATAATTTTCGTCGATTATAGGTAACGTAACATTAAATCTGTAAGAGGCTTGTTCTACTCCTATTTGGTTTATTGGCTCTTCTACACAAGGATCATCATTCGGCAATATTGCAAAGGGGACACTGGGATCTATATTGTCTATTTGATTTACCAAAGTCCATGAACCCGGTCCTGTCTGTCTGAATACACCAAAAGAGGCATCCTGATCAAAGTTTGCCCCTCCGCTCTCAGAATCCCTATACATGGTTACATCTATAAAGAAAGTAACCATAGACGTATCTGCATTAAATCTTACGAAAGTGTAAGTTACATCCCCACCGACTATATGCCTAGCTGTCATCTCATTTGGGATACAACAAAAGCCAACTGAAAGCATCAGGAAAAAGGTTCTGATAAAAAATCTCATATTAATATTTACGCGAAAGGAAATTCCCTGTTGTAATAAAGTTAAAAATATCTCGTTAATACCCCAAAGTTAAGCTACTACAGTCTAACGCAAAGATGTTCCATAATCTTATTGAATACGAATTAAACTAACTTTAGCTATTCTACATGACAAACCCTGTCGACGACCTTAAAGAAATCGGCCAGTTATTGGCCCTTGGTAAAATTATTCTATGCCCTACGGATACAATCTGGGGGCTCAGTTGCGATGCCTTCAATAAATCTGCCGTAGAAAGAATTTACACAATCAAAAAAAGAGACAGGACAAAACCACTTATCCTTCTGGTCAGTAGTATCTCTATGCTCAAAAAATTTGCAAGAAATATCCATCCAAGAGTAGAAAACTTGATAGATCTCTATGAAAAGCCATTGACAGTAATCCACGAAGCTTCTGACAAATTGCCCGATTATCTGATTACAGACACTGGGACTATAGCTATCAGATTGACTAAAGATGAAACACTTCAGGCACTTATCAGCAACCTAGGAAAACCTATAGTATCCACTAGTGCTAATCTTCAAGGTGCACCTTCTCCTGATTATTTTGATATGATCTCAGAAGATATTAAATCGGAAGTAGACTATGTATTCTATACCAATAGATCCAACGGCAAAAATACTAGCGCATCTACAATTATAAGATACAGTGAGGAAGGCGAATTATTCTTCCTCAGATAATAGGGCTAAAGTTTCTCTCTTATCGTTGATAAAGTCCAAAGCTACTTTGACGTGCTTATCAGATAGATTTGCATATTTGGCATAAGCTGTATCTGTCAGAATCATCTGCTTATATCTTAGAAAGGCAGCTTTATTGAAACCAGCTATACAGCTTGGACTTATGTTTTCGAAAGATTCTTCAAACTGTGTTTTTACAAATGATCTATATGCTGCTTCAGTGAAGTCCGTTATAACCAAGTCCAAGGTACCTTGCTGCTTCATGGTCTCTATAAGGTATTGATCAAAGTAATATTGGTACTCGTAACAGTTGGTTTCTTTTACTATTCTATCTGGTACTATTCCGTTTCCACTGTCCATTTCTCGTTCTAGCACCTTCGTGAGATGGACAGAACTATCTGCACTAAATTCGTTGCTTTCAGATGAGTAGGAACGCTGGATCAATCTTCCACTTGGTGTATAATACTTTGCCACTGTCAGTCTGAGGGCACCGCCATTTCTAAGATTAAATATCTCCTGGACCAAACCCTTTCCATAGCTCGTTTCTCCGATGACTATACCTCTATCCCAATCTTGAACTGCCCCAGATAATATCTCACTACCTGATGCTGAATATCCATCTATAAGCACTGCAATTTTGTCAATGTTATAAAATGCATTGCCTGTACTGCGGTAGTCTCGCCTCTTTCTATTGAGACCTTCAGTGTAGGTAAGTAGTTTGTCTTTAGAGTCGAATAACTGAGAAAGAATTTTGATAGCCTCTGGCAGATAGCCCCCTGGATTATCTCTGAGGTCTAGCACCAGACTCAGCTTAGTCTTGCCCTTCTTTATGGATTCGATGGCTTCTATAAACTGCTCATAAGT
>CAYNJK010000007.1:0-1283 GCA_964397575.1 uncultured Saprospiraceae bacterium | reverse complement strand
AGTCTGGTGAGATAAAAGGTATCCTGATATGTAAGTGTCTCTATTCCTATGCCTCTATACTCTCCCTTCATGCGTTCATTGTGGTCAGCCAGTTCCTCGGGTGAGATGTAGCTAGAATGGGGGTCCAACTGATCCAAAAGCTCATCTATCAGTTGCAGTGTAATTTTATCAGTTTCTATAGAATCCACATATTTGGTCTCTACAAAGCGCAGAATCTCTTCTATTCTTCCATCTCCATTGACACTATTAGTGTTAGATGATTCTTCCGTAAATGAAAATAGCGAATGTTTTGCATTTTCGAAATTCATATTATATCCAGCCAATAATCCTAATGCGGCTGCTAACCCTATTACTAGAGGGTACCAATATTGACTCCTTTGATTATTGTAGTTTGGCATTTATTAGATTCTGTTCAATAAAAGGCAATAAAAGCGACATACTTTTTAATATCATCTAAAAAAGGTAATTTAATTTCTTCTTTTAACCAAAATCGAAATATGAAAGCCTTTGTACCAGATGATATAGATATAAAAATACTCTCAATTCTTATGTTGGATGCAAAGAAAACTTATGCAGAAATAGGAAAAGAGCTCTTTATTTCAGGTGGAACTGTCCATGTTAGGATAAAGAAAATGATGGAGGCAAAGGTCATTCTAAATTCTCAACTAAAAGTAGACTATCAAAAGCTAGGCTATGACATTACAGCTTTTCTCGGCATCTATCTAGAAAAGAGTAAGCTATATGATTATGTTTCTAAGGAGTTAGCTGCTATTCCAGAAGTAGTGGAAGCGCATTATACAACGGGGACCTACAGTATATTTGCCAAGGTCATAGTGACAGGGACGGACCATCTAAGAAATATCATTTCAGATAGAATCCAGCAGATAAATGGCATTCAGAGAACAGAAACCTTTATCTCCCTACATAAAAGTATGGAGAGACCACTACAAGTGATCTCCCCATCAAAATAATCATTCTTTTATTTGCGAGCCTAGACGCCTAAGTAATGCTTTAGAAGCTTACTTCTAGATGCTGATCTTAGTTTATTGATCGCTTTATCTTTTATTTGTCTTACTCTTTCTCTGGTAAGGCCGAATCTATCTCCGATATCTTCTAGAGACATAGGATGCTCTATTCCTATTCCGAAATATAGCTTTATGACGTCACATTGTCTTTCTGTAAGTGTATTGAGTGATCTTTCTATTTCTCGTCTTAGAGATTCTGCATACTCTAATTTTGAATCTGTACCAGGTGTCCCAGAATTTTCCAAAACATCCAGCAAT
>CAYNJK010000006.1:3449-24704 GCA_964397575.1 uncultured Saprospiraceae bacterium | reverse complement strand
ATTTTATTCGCAATAATTTCTCGTGCTTCCGGTTTTGCCAGTAACAAAATATTTGAACTCAATTTGCTTTGTTCTTCCTTATCTGCTAACAATGCAAGAGCAGCTAGTATCATTTCATCTTTGGCAACCTTGTCATCTACAAGAATTGCTGCATCTGCTTCTACCAAGGCCAGCGCATTTTTAGTTTGATGATCTTCTGCAACATTAGGAGAAGGCACCAAGACTGCAGGTTTCCCTACCAGCATCAGTTCAGAAATGGTCAGCGCACCAGCTCTGCAAATAATTACATCTGAAGCTGCATAGGCCAAGTCCATCCTATCTATAAATGGCATTACCTGAACCTGTGGAACTTTTGATAACTCAGAATCACGATATTGCTCATGATAGATTTTTCCTACCTGCCAGATAATTTGTACCTCCTTCGATTGCATTATCTTATCCGCTTGTGCAGCAACAGCTTGATTTATCGTTCTTGCACCCAAGCTGCCTCCGAAGATCAAAATCGTTTTCTTACTATCATCTAAGCCGAAAAAGCCAATTGCCTCTTTTCTTAGCTGCTGTACATCTGTCAAATCCTTTCGTACTGGATTTCCCGTCAGGGTCAATTTATCAGAAGGAAAAAATCTTTCCATTCCAGTGTAAGCCACAAAGATTTGCTTTGCATCTTTTGCCAATAGCTTATTGGTTACTCCAGGATAAGAGTTCTGTTCTTGTATGACTGTAGGAATCTTTTTAAGCTGTGCTATCTTTAAGATAGGACCGCTAGCATAGCCTCCCACACCAATCACTACATCCGGACCAAACTTGTCAATGATCTTTTTAGCTTTCCAAAGACTAGCTAATAGCCGGAAGGGGAATAAAACATTTCGCCACTTCTTAGTCCTTTGAAAACCTCTTATATTCAAACCTTCTATGGGGTAACCTGCCTTAGGCACCTTTTCCATTTCTAGTTTTCCTTTTGCTCCTACGAAAAGAATATCTTTTACTCCTTTCTCTCTTAATGCATTGGCTATGGCTAAGGCTGGATACACATGTCCTCCTGTCCCGCCACCGCTAATAATAATTTTCATACTTCATCCGCTTATCATTAACCTTCACCGACACTTCTTCGTTTCTCACTTCAGCTTCTTCTTGCATGATTTCATAAGTACTATACTCTTCTACATATCTGCTTACACTAAGAATTATTCCCAGGGATATACATGTGAAAATTATGGAAGTTCCTCCCATAGAAACCATAGGCAAAGTCAGTCCAGTTACTGGAACTAAATGAACAGACACTGCAATATTAGCCATGGCTTGCACTACTATATTAAGGCAGAGACCTATGGCAAGTATTGCACCGAAGGTTTTATGGCATCTTGTGACCATACTGGTGCACCTAAATAGCAATCCCAAGTACAAAGCGATCAAAGTAAAGCCCCCTATTATTCCATACTCCTCACAAATGATAGCGTAGATAAAATCTGCCGAAGCATACGGTAGATAATCACGCTGAATACTCCCCCCTGGCCCTTGTCCGAACCATCCGCCATTGGCGATAGCGATCTTAGATTGTTGTATCTGCCAGCCACCGTCTGTATTACTGAAAAACTCAGTAACTCTGGATATCCAAGTCTCTAGTCTTATAAATTCTGGAAACACAGTTCCTAATAAAACAAGAATTGCCAGTGCTGCCAGTCCAACTAAGAACATCAGAAAAACATACTTCAGTGATACTCTGCCTATAATCATCATCAACAAACACGTACCAAATAATAATAACGAAGTACTCAAGTCTGCTGGAGCTATCAGTGAACAAACAACTACCACAGGTATAATTATAGGTAAGAAAGCAGACTTGAAGTCCTTTATGACATTCTGCTTTAGCGACAAGGCTCTGGCAACATATACTACAAGTGCCAGCTTAGCTATATCTGAAGTCTGTATCGTTTTATTCAGCCATGGTATCTTTATCCACCGCTTTGCATCATGTATCTCTATTCCAAACATTAAAGTATAAGCAAGTAAGCCAACTGTAATCACCAAGCCTATAACTGCAAGCTTAGAATACAACATATAGTTAAATCGATAAGCTGTAACCATACAGATTATACCTATGGTTATAAACATTATCTGATGAAGCAAATAGAACTCAGTATTTCCACCATGATTATCATAAGCCAACTTTACAGCGGCACTGTACACTGCCAAGATTGAGCATATAGCTAACATGGCGACGATAAACCAAATGGCTTTATCACCTCGAAGATTTAAAAATATGTTTCCTATTCTATCCAAGTTTTATCTTTCTTACTGCATCCTTAAATGCTTTTCCTCTTTCTTTATAATTTCCAAACAAGTCGAAACTTGCACAAGCAGGAGACAATAGAACTACGTCTCCCTGTTCTGCTGTCTGCATTGCTATTTTTACACAATCATCTGTATCCTCCGTTGTTGTCATATCCACAATGGAGGCAAATGCTTTTTGCAATTTTGCATCATCCTTAGTCAGACATATGATACTTTTTACTTTCTGTCTGACCAGCTCATCGAGCAAAGAATAATCATTGCCCTTATCTACACCACCTGCTATCCAAATCACTGGTTTGTTCATACTCTCCAGTGCAACCAGAACAGAATCAATATTGGTGGCTTTACTGTCATTTATGTATTCCACACCAGCTATTGTTCCGACAGGTTCCAGACGATGTTCCAGTGCTGAAAAAGTTCCAAGTCTTTCGTTCACCACTTTTGTACTGGCTCCTGCAAGCAAGGCAGCTTTAACTGCAGCAGTTGCATTAAATAGATTATGCTGACCCTTAAGTTGAAAGACTGAAAAGTCTATCTCAGTTATACTTAGAGAAGAAACTTCCAAACCTTCATAAGGTAAGCTATGCACCTGTGCTGTGACTGGAAAACCTGCTTCCATAAGTGACAACCACTCATCATCCTTATTCAGAATAAGATGACTCTTCTCACTAAGATTCATAGCCAGCTTCCATTTTGCAAAAGCATATTTATACATGGTATGATCATAGCGGTCCAGGTGGTCAGGAGAAATATTAAGTAGTATGGCGATCTCGGCAGAGAAGGATTTAATGTCATCCAATTGGAAACTAGATAATTCTAACACTATCCAGTCATAACTTTCATTACTACTTATCATTCTCGCAAATGAGTGACCTATATTCCCACCGAGGCCTACTTTCATATCCGTTCCTGCAAGAAGGTGATACAGCAAACTGGTAGTTGTAGTTTTGCCATTGCTGCCTGTCACCGCTGCCATCTTGCCATCATAGAATCTGTAAGCAAACTCTACTTCTGAGATTATTTCCTTATGCCTTAGTCGAAGCTTGGTTATTATCTCAGCCGTATCAGGAATACCTGGACTCTTTACGATCAAATCTGTATTAACTAATTTTTCAAAATTATGTCCCCTTTCTTCAAAGGAGATACTATTATCTTTAAGCTCTTGTCTGAATTTTTCTCCTATAGTTCCAAAATCAGAAACAAAAACTTCTATATCATTTTTCTTTGCAAGTAGTGCGGCTCCTACGCCGCTTTCGCCAGCTCCTAAGACAGCAATTTTCTGCATTATCTTAGCTTCAATGTAATAATCGTAAGTACTGCCAATAAGATGGCTACTATCCAAAATCGGATTACTATTTTCATCTCATGCATTCCCTTCTTCTGGTAATGATGATGCAGAGGAGACATAAGAAAAATCCTCCTACCTTCTCCGTATTTCTTTTTGGTATACTTAAAGTAACTAACCTGCATTACAACTGACAAGGTTTCCATCAGCATGATTCCACACAAAATCGGAATCAATATTTCTTTTCTTAGTAGTACAGCCATTACTGCGATTATACCTCCTATGGCTAAGCTTCCTGTGTCTCCCATAAATATGCTGGCTGGATAGGAATTATACCATAAGAATCCAATAGTGGCACCTATGAAAGCAGCTGAATACACAACCAGTTCTTCAGAGTTAGGAATAAAAAGTATATTCAAATAATCTGCTACTATAGCGTTACTAGATACATAGGCTAAGATGCCTAAGGTCGCCCCTATTATAGCCGCTATTCCAGTAAGCAATCCATCTAATCCATCAGTTAAGTTGGCACCGTTAGAAACAGCCGTAATTATAAATATAACTAAGGGCACAAACACTAGCCAGATTAGTTGTGGATTCCTCTTGAAGAACAAACCATAATCCAATTCGTTATTCTTGAAAAAAGGCACATTTGTTATAGGGGCTTTTACATAAGCCATTTGTTCAGTGACAGGTGCTCTATTTATCTGGGGAATTGTCTTTTCGAATTGCTCCGTTATCTTCCACCCTTTATCTAAGGCAGTGGATAGTGGCACTCTTACTACTACATCCTGATGGAGCAGCATTACCAAAGCAACTATAAGTCCCATGATAACCTGACCAAGTATCTTATATTTTCCTCTCAAGCCATCCTTGTTCTTACGCAACAATTTCAGTCTATCATCTATAAAACCTATTGCCGCAAACCAGATAGTCACAACCAACATAAGAATAATGTAGATACTCTCTAACTTAGCTAGTAATATCGTAGGAACAACTATCGCAATGATAATCATAACACCTCCCATTGTCGGAGTGCCAGATTTTTCAGCTTGACCCTGAAGTCCGAGATCCCTTACTATTTCTCCTACTTGCAATCTTTTCAAAGAACGTATGATGCGATCACCAAAAACAAGAGATATACCTAAGGAAAGAATAATTGCTAGTGCTGCCCTAAAAGAGATAAATTGGAATAATCCAGCTCCAGGAAAAGCACAGTGATTCTCTAAGTATTCAAATAAATAGTATAACAATTGCTTTATGATTGCGCCAACCTTAAGCGCAGTCGCTTACAGTTGGGAGTTTTAATTTCGTCTAGTAGTCTTATAAAATTCGTCTGTGGGATGTGTACGTCTTTGGGAGTATCATCTCATAAGTAGCTTCTTAAAAAAAACAGTGTACAGCAGGAACTCAAATCTTTATTTAAGCCAACCCTACTGCAACTGTTAAAACCAACCTGAGAATGATAATAGAACCTATTCTTACAGACTGACTCAGTTCATATAACTGAGAACAATCTTTTTATCGTCAAAAGGAAACCTCTTCCCTTTTATTTCTTGGTATTTTTCATGACCCTTTCCAGCGATAAGAATAATATCGCCTTCTTTAGCCAATAGACAAGCCATCTTTATTGCTTCCCTTCTATCAGACATCCTGACTACACCGTTAGATAATTCGCTATCTAACCCATCATACATGTCTGAGATAATCACCTCTGGATCTTCACTCCTTGGATTATCAGAAGTCAATATCAAAACATCACTTTTAGTGGCTGCAACTTGTGCCATCTTAGGGCGCTTCGTCTTATCCCTATCTCCTCCACAGCCTACCACAGTAATTAACTTGACCTTATCTTTTTTAACTTCTACTAGAGTCTTGATGACTTTATCCAAGGCATCAGGAGTATGTGCATAATCCACAACGGCAGTATACCCTACTCCTTCTTTGCTGATCATATCTAGTCTGCCTTCAGCGGTAACAAGCATACTCAGTTCTCTAAGAACATCTTGTTCCTCCAAGCCCAATGCAATTCCAGTTCCATAGACAGCAATTGCATTGTAAGCATTAAACCCACCGACCATCTTTAAGAAAATATCTTTTCCTTCTATGTTCATATGCAGTCCAGATAGTTCATTAGAAATTACTTTTCCTTTGAACTTAGCCGGACGACGCAAAGCGTAGGTATATATACTTGCTTGAGAATTCTGGACCATCACTTTCCCATTAGGGTCGTCAATGTTGACCAGCGCCGAATTATGCTTAGCTAAACCATCGAATAACAATTTTTTAGCATAGATATAATCCTTAAAAGTCTTATGATAGTCCAAATGATCATGCGTAATATTTGTAAATACAGCATGGTCATAATCCACATCGGCAACTCTACCTTGATGGAGGGCATGCGAGCTGACCTCCATAAAGACATGAGTTATTCCTGCATCGTACATCTGCCTAAACAATCTTTGCAGACTGACGGCATCAGGTGTAGTCAACTTTGCAGGTATAATTGTATCACCGTATTTTACTTCTATCGTGGAGACCAATCCACAACTGAAGCCTAGTCGAAAGAACAAGTCAAATAGTAAGTTAGCGGTTGTAGTTTTCCCATTTGTTCCAGTGATACCAATTACCTTCATCAATCTAGAAGGATGCTCATAAAAATTCGCAGCAATTCTACTAATGGACTGTTGAGAATTATCCACAAGTATATAGAGAACATCAGCTTTGTCTATGTATTCCTTATTATCGAGGACCACATATTTAGCACCGTTCGCAACAGCAGAATCAATATATTCATGACTATCCTGGGCATAACCCTGATAAGCAATAAACAAACTTCCTTCCGTGCATTGCCTGGAATCAATCTGAACATCATTAACAACTTGGTCAGCAAGTGACAAGTCATTAAGGACTTCAATAGACTCTAGTATTTTTTCCAGTTTTTTCAAATCTAATTTATCACATTTGATAAACCATTATCCTAAGTACAATTTAATGTGCTTCTCTTTTAATGCCGATCCTGGCAGGATCGATTGCTTGTAAACTTTGCCTATACCCTCTACTTCTACTTCCATTCCCAAAGCTTCCAAAATGAAGACCGCATCTCTAACGCCTTTACCTCTTACATCAGGGAGAACCGATTCAGAAACTGTCTTCTCCTTTAAGGTCAGTCGCTCTTCACTTCCCTTCATCTCTACCCAATTGCCTTTTCCCGATTCCTTATATCCTATACCGATATACTCCAGCACTTTTTTGTAATCAGCTTTGTGCCCTACATGTGCTTGCAATACCGATGGCTCTTTTTTTATTTCTGCCGCGTCTACTGTCTTTTCATAACCAGATAATCTGGACATGATGTTTCTAAAAACAGGTCCTGCGACTTTTGCACCGTAGAAATCTCTTCCGCTTGGATTATACACAACTACTATGACTGAATACTTAGGATTTTTCTCAGGAAAATATCCAGCAAAAGAGGCATTGTATTTTTTCCTTTCGGCATCCTTTATCCAGTACTCCAGCCTGGTAGTTCCAGTCTTTCCAGCAAAGGTCAGTCCGTCAACATTCAATTTTCTTGCTGTTCCGCTTTCGGCAACTGCTTTTAGCAACTCTTGTGCCTTCTGTATCGTAGAAGGACTTGCTATTCTTTCATTAAGAACCGTAGGCATAAACTTTGTCTCAGTTCCTTCAGCATCCTTAATCTCAGATACTAAATATGGTTTCATCATTTTCCCATCATTGGCAACTGCATTATAGAAACTCAACATCTGAAGCGGCGTCATTTCTAGCTCGTAACCATGGGCCATCCAAGGAACCGTTGTTCCGGACCAATTCAATTTATCACCCTTCTTTCTTTTTTCAGGGTTCTTGATATTTGGCTTTTTCTCGCCATATATTTTTATTCCTGTCTGTGAAGTAACTCTCATTTCATCTAGGCCGGAATAAAAGGCTTTCCATCCTTCCATATTCTGTCCAAAGATCTTGTGAGCAGCATAACTTACACCTACATTACTAGACATTGCAAACGCCTCCTTAAATGTGCCAGATTGTGTACCATGTAGCTCAGAGTCATTCATCGTCAGATTATAGAATTTTTTTCTACCTCCAAACATGGACACCTCTGTATCCAAGTCTAACTTTCCTGACTCCAACATTACTAGTGCAGAAATCAGCTTGAAAGTAGAACCAGGTTCACTTCTGGACCCTATTGCATCATTGTATGACTCTACATATCCACCTGCATTATCAGAGCGAAGATTTACCATTGCCTTTATTGCACCACTCTTCACATCCATAACGACTGCAACACCTTTGTCAGCCTGGTTTTGCATGAGCACTGACTCCAACTCAGAATGTGCAATATCCTGTATGTGCATATCTAAAGTCGTAACAATGTCACTACCCTTTTCTCGCACCAAATCAGAATAATCCTGAATGGGCAACCACACATCACCTGGCAGTCTTCTCATCAGTTTTTTCTCGACCTTCCCACTCAGAGGACCATCGTAAGTTCTTTCCAAACCTACTTTCTCTGCATTACTCCTGTCTTTCCCTATCGTTCTTTCTGCAAGAATTTTGAATGGGCGCTCACGAGAAGATTTTCTATCCGAAAGCAATCCACCCTTATACCTTCCTAGATTAAACAAAGGAAAAGTCTTGAGCAAGTCCAGTTCATCCTTCGTCACTCTATTAAGCAAAGAATAATATCTGGCTCCAGAGTTCTTGCCGGCCTTGCCAGAATTTCGCTTAGACACCAACTCTGTTTTCCACTGAGTGGCAGTCTTCCCGAAGTGCTTTGCCAAAGACTTGGATAACGCATCTATGTGCTTATAGAAGTTTGCATCTGATGACACTAACAAATCTACTTTTATGTCAAAATAAGGCAATGAAGTCGCTAACAAATTACCATTGGCACTATATATATTTCCTCTCTCTCCTTCTACTTCTACCAACTTTATATTCTTGCCACCTTCAGCTTTCCATTTATCGCCTTCTACTACAGCCGTCTTTACGACTTTAGCCATTATGATCATTGCAAGTAAGAAAAAAGCAAAAAAGACCAAATAAACCCTTAGTAATAGTTCATTCCTTCCCTCCATTTCTCCTACCCTAACTTTCTTCTGATTGTATAAGTACTGGCGCCTTATTATTCTTTTTCAGCCCATCCTTTTCTAGGATTTTAGCCAACTGCGTTTCAGTACATCTATAATTAATATCACTTTTGACATCTTGATACAAAGACTTGGCATCTTCTACTTGTTTTTCAAGTTTTGCCGCCTCTATTAGTTTCCCTTGTCCTTTGTTAGAGTTATAGATATAGACCAAGCTCAGAAAGGCAAGCAAGAGAATGAAACCAATATTTCTTAAAACTATTTTCATTTAATTTTTCGGTTTTAGTTACCCTAGATTTTCTCTCCTACCCTCATCTTCGCACTCTTAGATCTAGAGTTTCTATTTTGCTCTTCCTCGGAAGGAAGAATGATTTTTCCTAACATTTTCATCTCTGCGAGCGACCGACCATAATCATCTTTGGGAATCTTCCCATCCACAAAGCCACTTTTTAGAAATCGTTTCACCATTCTGTCTTCCAGTGAATGATAACTTATTCCTACAAATCGTCCTTTTGCTTTCAAGACCCTCTTTACTCCCATCAGCATTTCTTCAAGGCTTTCCATTTCTTGATTCACCTCTATTCTTAATGCCTGATACACTTGAGCAAAATACTTGTTCCTTTCGCCGACCATCAGCTCTTCCAGAATATGGTTAAGCTGGCTCGTCGTAGCTACTTGCATCACTTCTCTCTGATCTACAATTCTGAAAGACAACTTTTTAGAATTTCTCACTTCACCATATTTGGAGAAGATTTCCTGCAATTGCTTCTGACTGTATCTTGCAAGAACAATTGCTGCTGTCAGATTAGAATTTTCGTTCATCCTCATATCCAATTCTGCATCGTATCTAAAAGAAAACCCTCTGTAGTCAGCATCAAACTGATGAGAAGAAACTCCCAAATCAGCCAAAACACCGTCCACATCACCAATCGATAACCACTTCCAATACCTGTAGAGATACCTAAAGTTGGAAGCAACAAATGTGACTCTCTCATCTTCTATTCTATTCTCCTTCGCTTCACCATCCTGATCAAAAACTATTAAGCGTCCTTTGGCACTTAACCTGGATAATATTTCTCGGGAATGCCCACCACCACCGAAGGTGACATCGACATATACCCCATCTTTATTCGTAACTAATTGATCAACTGACTCTCTGAGCAGAACAGGAATATGAAAATCACTCATTTTCTTCCTTGTCCTTAACTCCAAAAACCTCTTCTGCTAACTCAGCGAAATCTTTCGGCTCTTCATCTATCATCTGCTGATAAGCACTTTTGGCCCAGATTTCAATCTGGTCCAGATATGCAAAAAGCACTACTTGTTTTTCGATACCTGCGTAAAGAATTAGGTTTTTAGGTATTAAGATTCTTTCTGAACTGTCCGCGCTCATTTGCGTAGCCCCTCTATACAGATATCTTAATGCCCGCCTGTTTTTTCTGATATTGATGTTTAATTGGTTGAATTCTTTCGTCTTTTCCTCCCATACATCTTGAGGATATAAAATCAAATGATTTTCAAATCCCCTATTGACCACAAAATTGTAAGCACCATTTTCTCCATAAGAAACCGCTAACTGCTTTAGGAGATTTGCTGGCAGCTTGATACGACCTTTCGCATCAATTTTAATCTCATATTCTCCAGTTAACTGGTACTTCATTTTTTATCATTCATTGTGGCCAACACCTCAAATGTAAGAGGCTATTCCACATTTTCCCACATAAAGACCAATTTTTCTACAAAAAAACATATAATTTTTTTTCAAGTGTAAATTACTGTAAGTAAATAACTTACGCATGAAATATAATTGAAGTATGTAATATACTGATAATCAGTTTATTGTAATTAAAAATAGGAATTTCGGCGCTTTTCTACATTCAAGTAGATTACTTATACAACTTTTCCGTAGTATCCAAAATCCTTTCCTATAGCTAGGGATATCCTTTAGTAGGTTGGTGTAACAAGACGCTGATTAGGTCCTTATCAGTTGCTTGTCATACATAAATATATTATATAAAAATGTAATATGAAAGCTACCTTAATGTGTAAGCAGTTGTATTAGAATAAGAAGTGGGAGAAATCAGACGATAAGAGAAGAATTAAGAGCTGTAGTCCTTCATTCTTATCTGAAGAACACCAAATATCCCTTCCTGGACTATCCCCATGTTCATCTTAGAGGTGCCTAGCTCTCTGTCTACAAAAGTGATAGGAATCTCTTTTATAGTACAGCCTAGAGAGTAGCAATAGTATTTCATCTCGATTTGGAAAGCATAGCCTACAAAAGATATTTTGTCAAGATTCATCTTGCTGAGCACAGCACTCGTATAGACTACAAAGCCTGCTGTAGGATCTTTTACTGGCATTCCGGTAACCAATCTGGTATAGATAGAGGCGCCGTAAGAAAGCATCAGTCTGTATTTGGACCAGTTTCGGAATCCTCCGCCTTTTACATAGCGACTTCCTACTACCATTCCAGTACCAGGTATTCTTGCAGCTTCTAATAGTCTAGGGACATCTTGGGGATTATGGCTAAAATCCGCATCCATCTCCATTATATACTTATAACCATGTTCCAGCCCGAACTTAAAGCCTCGGATATAAGCGGTACCTAAGCCAAGCTTTCCGCTGCGTTCTATAAGATGCAATCTATCTGCATAGTCCTTTTGCAACTCTTGGACTTTAGTGGCCGTCCCATCAGGAGACCCATCATCGATAATAAGCAGATCATAATTGTCAGGCAGACCCAGAACAGCTTCTGAGATAGCTGTTATGTTTTCTATCTCATTATAAGTAGGAATAATGATGAGTACTTCTGACAATGGTTTTTATTATTATATATGATATATGTAATGGTCAAATGTATTAAGATAAATCAAGATATATCTTCATGAGACCTATGATAAGCTTCTTAGGGCTTACTCTCGGAGCATTTCCATCACAAGTTCTACGATATCCTCGACCTGAGGTTTAGAGAAATAGTCACCGTCTGAACCAAAGGCACATCTATGTTCTTTAGCAGATAGAGTCCGTGGCTTGGCATCTAAGTGGAAATACCCACCTTGTTCTTCCAGAACTTTTTGCATCATATATGCTGTACCTCCCCCAGGAACATCTTCGTCTAAGAATAATATTTTGTTGGTCTTAGCCAAAGAGCTGTTTATAATTCCTTCTAAGTCAAAAGGCATCAAGGTCTGTACATCTATAAGTTCTATGGTTTTTGGCAACATAGCCATCCTTTCTATAGCTTCTTGTGCATATCTGACACAGGCACCATAAGTTACAATTGTCAAGTCATTGCCTTCCGTTATTATTTCTGGAGTACCTAGAGGAACTGTGTACTCACCAATATTGTCTGGCATCAACTCTTTGATTCGGTATCCATTTAAGACTTCTATTACGATGGCAGGATCCGTACTTTGTAACAAGGTATTATACAATCCAGCCGCTTGTACAAAGTTTCTAGGTACACAGAGATACATCCCTTTTAGACTATTGAGCATCATTCCGAGAGGAGACCCAGCATGCCAGATTCCTTCTAGTCTGTGACCTCTTGTTCGTATAATAGCAGGAGCCATCTGAATATTGTTACTTCTATATCTCAAGGTGGATAAATCATCTGACAATGGTGTCAGTCCGTATATAAGATAATCCAAATACTGAATCTCAGCTATCGGTCGCATTCCTCTCATGGCCATGCCAATAGCTTGTCCCATTATGCTCCATTCTCTGATTCCGGTATCAAAGATTCTTTCAGTACCATATTTTTCCTGGAGACCTGCAAAGCCTTGATTTACATCTCCGATATTGCCGACATCTTCCCCAAATGCAAAGGCATGAGGATATTTTGTAAATGTCTTGTCGAAGAAAGCGTTTATAATTTCGTAGCCATTCTTAAGTTCTGAGTTTTCTGAAATGATTGGACTGACGACAGGTATATTAAGCGCTGAAGTGCTGGCTTGGCTGTAAAGGTGAGTATTGTAAGTGTCTTTCCCATAAGTTTTGAAAGTCGAAAGCAATTCTGTCAGATCACCCTGTTCTGCATGGCCTGCCATCGAAAGTTCAGAGCTGAGTCTTCGTGCCATGGCAGTCAGTTCTCCGATGGACAAGGGTAAAGGCTTCTTAAGTTCCTCCAGTACTTCATTTTTTGCTGCAACATCAGGAAGGTTTTCGGCTACACCTAACAGCTGAGATCTCTTCTCATTTACTGTGTCTTGCAGTCTTTTCCATGCAGCCTTACTACCTGTCTTAGCTACTTTCTTAGCTTTTTGCTTAAGTTCTTCTATGGCTTCAGATGTAGAAAAACCATTGGCGAGAATCCACTCTTCCATTTTCTTAAGACCATCAAAGTCTTTTTCCCATTGTAATCTTTTTTCTGTCTTATATCTCTCATGCGAACCAGAAGTAGAGTGCCCTTGCGGTTGTGTACATTCTTGCACATGTATAAGAGCGGGTCTGTGTTCTTTTCTTACTTGTGATATGGCTCTATCGTACACATTAATAAGACCTGAATAATCCCAGCCTTTTGCTGTATACATGAGGATTCCATCACCATTATCATCTTTGAGGAATCCTTCACAGGCTTTGGATATACTGCCTTTGGTCGTTTGTAAATCTATAGGAACTGAAATACCATAACCATCATCCCAGACCATAACAACTAGAGGTACTCTAGCAACAGTCGCTGCATTTAATGTTTCCCAGAAGATACCTTCGGAAGTACTAGCGTCACCTATACTGCAGAATACTACTTCATCACCATTCTTGGAAAATTGGTTTTCTGCATCTAGGCTTGGAATTTGTCTGTATTTCTTCGAGGCTGTTGCTAAGCCAAATGCACGTGCCATCTGACCTCCTGTAGAAGAAATATCAGAGCTTACATTGTGGCGTTCGGTATGATTCAGCCAGTTGTCATCTGAGTCTATTAGTGGTGTTGCAAAATGATTGTTCATTTGTCTGCCAGCACTAAAGGGATCTCCTTGCGGATCAGCATATAACTGTGCAAAATAGTCCTCTACGGTGCAAAGGCCTAGCGCCATCATCCAAGTCTGATCTCTGTAGTATCCTGATCTAAAGTCTCCTTTCTTTGAAAAATGGGCTAATGCAATCTGAGGTATCTCTTTTCCATCTCCTAGAATACCAAATTTGGCCTTTCCAGTAAGCACTTCCTTTCTGCCCAGAATACTACATTCTCGGCTAACTAAAGCGATCCAAAAATCTGAAAGTATTTTACTGATATGATCTGATGCATTAGTATCAGCACCTTGGGGAATTTCTAGCTCAGGAAGCTCTATCATGCAGGTCTCTTATGGTTTAGCTATTATGAGGCGTGAAGATAGCATTTATAAATGAGCTGCATTCACGACATTACTTCAAAATAAATGGAGAACATGGACTAATAGTTGCTAATTTTAATGATATTTTATGGTATAATTTTGAAGTGTTAACGTCTCATTAAACATTTAGGAGTTTACTATTCGTCTTATAAGTATTACTTTTGAACTTATAAATTTTAAATAAAACAAAATGTCAAAGAAAATATCTTTACTCTTCGGGTTGTTTTTGTGTGCCGGAATGGCGATTGCTCAGGTTACACCTACCCCAATCACTCATCCCGACCAGCCTAAGGCTGAAAGAAATGCGTCTGAAGCAGGTCCTTACATGGAATTTGAATCTTTGGTAGTGGATTACTTGGTAATAGATCAGCATAGTGAGCCTCTAAGAACTTTAAAATTTACTAACACAGGTGATGAGCCTCTAGTTATCACAAATGCAAAAGGATCTTGCGGATGTACTGTTCCTGAATGGCCAAAAGAGCCTATCATGCCAGGAGAGACTTCTGAAATAGAAATTAGATATGCAACAAACAGATTAGGTAAGTTTACTAAGACTGTTAAGTTTACTACAAATGAGACTGCAGCAGCACCTCAGCATACAATTAAGGTAACAGGTGAAGTACTGAAAGTAGAAGAAGAAGAAAATGTGCCTACTAATGAGCCAAGCATGCTAAGCCCAGGTGGTGGCAATTAAGAGCATCAAAATAAATTTAGAAAATACCTTCAAGCTTTCTTGAGGGTATTTTTTTTTGTTCCTATTCTTGCAATTTATCGTAGGCATTAGTAGAACTTTTCCAGAGGAATATCAGTTTCCTTGACATAATAAACCCAATTCATGGTAATACTTCTATCCCCCGCAAAGACATTAGACGAAACACCAAAAGTAAACCCCGGGCTCAATCTACCTACCTTCAGAAAAGAGACCAACGAACTGGCCAGAATCCTTAAGAGCTATACGCCTAATAAGATAAAAGAGCTGATGCATATCAGCGACAAACTGGCAAACCTTAATCATGAAAGATATCAGAACTTTTCCAGCAGATACACGACCTCAAATTCTAAGGCGGCGATTTTTGCCTTTAAGGGAGATGTCTATCAAGGCTTTAAAGTAGAAGAACTAGATGCAGATGATTTGCTCTACGCAGAAGCTCATCTCAGAATATTGTCTGGACTGTATGGTTGTCTGAAGCCTTTAGACAAAATGCAAGCCTATAGATTAGAAATGGGCACCTCTCTTAAGACCGATAAAGGCAATAATTTATACGACTTTTGGAAAGGTCTCCTCACTAAGGAAATCAACAAAACTCTGAAGAAAAATAAGAATGACCTGATAATCAATCTTGCCTCCAAAGAATACTTCAGTGCGCTAGATAAAAAAGGTCTCAAAGGTGATCTTATAGATATAGGATTCAAAGAATACAGAGATGGAAAACTTAAGTTCATTTCTTTTAGTGCTAAGAAAGCACGAGGCATGATGGCCAGATACATTGTCAAAGAACGTATAGAGGCTAAAGAAGGATTAAAAGGCTTTGATTATGATGGTTATGCTTATGATGAGGGACTTTCTTCGGATAAAGAATATATGTTCGTCAGGTAATTATTTGGTTTATAAAATCAATAGACTTTTCTTAGAGCAAGACCAAGTACATTTCCATATATGATTTTCTTCCCTTCGGTTATCAGGCTAACACTTGCTACAATCCTAATCTCAATCGCAATTCCTACCCTATCGCAGGCCCAGGAACTGGAGTTCAATAAGAAATTTGAGCAATTTCTTCAAGAATATAGACGTGGCAACTTTCTAGACTATAAGATTATTACTACTGATGAAATAGAAGTACTGGATACCATGCTGCACACCATTTCAGGCCTTAGCAGCTATAATCCCAACTCGGTATCTACGCTTATAAATGCTTACAACTTCTTGGTTGTAAGAGAAATTGCTTCCGCCTATCCTATTAAATCTGTGCAGGAAGTACCTCAGTTTTTTACCAAAGACATCGCTCTAGGCGATAGCAAGATAAGCCTAGACAACTTTGAAAAAAAGATTGTAGAACTTGTCGGAAATCCTTTGGCGCATCTGCTCCTTAATTGTGGTGCACGTGGTTGCCCTTCTATACAATATATAGACCCTGAAGTGAGTCTGGAAAACTACTACAGACCAGCGCTTAAAGAAGAACAAGTCATGAGTAACTCAGGAGATGAGTTACAGTTATCGCAGATATTTTTCTGGTATGCTGAAGAATTTGGTGACAATAATATGATCTTGGATAAGCTAGGAGCTTTTTCTGATACTGACCTTTCTTCTATGAAAATCAGCTTCATTGAATATGACTGGTCTCTTAATGATGCAAACGCCACTGGGCAAAGTTACTATCCTACTAAGCTGTATGGCAAAGGAGGCATGGAATTACAAATCTTCAATAATTACTATTCGCAAGACGACAGTGGCGTCAGATACAATTTCTTTTCTTCGTTTTTTCAGTTGCTAATCGGAACCAATAAGAAACTAAACTATGGTTTCGATGTGAAGGTCAGAAGTGTCAATCAAGGTGATATAGGGCTCTTTTCTGCACTACAATTCAAAGATCAAACGATCGGGTCAGATAATAAAGTCATTTTTTCGAGAACTGGAATTTCTGGGATAGGACCACGTATAAAGTACCAGCCTTTTGAGCGGCATCCCAATATAAGTTTTATCCATGCTGTATATTTTGTCCCTATGTCCTCAGCAGAAGGCAACCTTGATTATGGCTACTCAGATTATAACAATCTTCAGTTTTTCAATCAGGTTTTCTTTGAAAAAGAGTTTACAGTTAAGCGCAGACTCTTTATAGATATAGGACTGCATATAGAAAATATAAAACTCGGGGTACATAGAAACGAAAATCACTTCACTCCTATTCAGTTTCCAATTACAGCAATCTATAGTTACTTTCCCAATACTGATATGACCATCTATGGTCTGGCAAACTTTGCCCAGCGCTTAGACCTTAGATTTGCACCTGACACAGATACACGAGGAGATTACTCCATCTATGGTCAGATAGGTGCAGGCTTGAAATATTTCTTGACTGATTTTCTAGAGGTAGAACTGCTCTACACAAACTTCATGGATACGACGCCTGGCCGTACAGCCCATACCTTCAATCTGGGATTGAGACTATTTCGGTTTTAATACATATTAGAATTTTTTATAATATATAAATATTTGTATTACTTATATTTATGAAATAATAATATGTAAAATACCAATAACAGTATTTTATCATATGAAAAATCATAATACATTTGGGCAACGATAAAAAGCACATCGTTTTATAATGGTTGTTGCATTTATAAAATAAAATAGAAACAACCACCGAGTCCTTATAACGTGCTATAAAAGGCACAATCTGAACGAGAAAACCGTATATCGCCCGCAAAGGCCCAGGTCATTCCAAAAGCCGAGAAGAAACTTCTTCTCTTATTATCCCATGATCTAAGTTGATATATGGTTTTCTTTTCATTTTTTTCCGACTTTTAAGTCATGTCTACTCGTAGTAAGAAACAACAAAACTTTAGTCCTTTCAGAGAGAGGTTATACGAAATAATCTTCGAGGCAGATACCCCTGCTGGAAAGTTATTTGACGTCATTCTACTCGTTGCTATTATGGGTAGTGTCATCGTTGTGATGTTGGATACAGTACCTTCTCTGGTTAAGTATCACCCATTTTTCTTAACTCTGGAATGGATTTTTACCATTTTCTTTACCATAGAGTATATAACCCGTATATATACGGTACACAGTCCGAAGAGGTACATGACTTCTTTTTTTGGTATTATCGACTTGGTATCGATACTTCCTACCTATCTGACAGTATTCTTGCCTGTCACTTCATCTTTGATGATAGTACGAGCTCTTAGGTTACTGAGAGTATTCAGAATATTCAAACTGGGTAATTTTCTGTTCGAAGGTCAAGTTATTATAAAAGCTCTGAAGGAATCTAGAGATAAGATATTGGTCTTCATGTTTTTCATTTCTGTAATGGTCGTGATATTCGGAACGATTATATACTTCGTAGAGACTATAAGTCCTTCTGGGAATAAGGACAGTTTTAGCAGCGTACCAACAAGTGTTTACTGGGCGATAGTAACTTTGTCTACTGTAGGTTATGGTGACATATATCCTACTTCGCCACTAGGTCAGTTTCTTTCTTCTATACTGATGATTATGGCCTATGCAGTAATCGCTGTGCCGACTGGTATAGTTACAGCTGAGTTCTCCAAAGGCCACAAGCGTAAGCAAGCCAAAAAAATCACTACACAATTGTGTTCTTTCTGTCTGAAAGACGGTCATGATCCAGATGCTGATTTCTGTAAGTTTTGTGGAGAGCATCTCCATCTTGCCGAATTATCAGCTAAAGAGGAAGCAGCCGAAAAAAACAAATCCAAGGACAAGTCTTAAGTCTCACAATAATTCTAGAAGTGCTGAGAGTTCTGTAATCTCATAGGTCGCATGGTATTCACTCTTATTCTCTGCCTTGTAGTAATTATACCAGCAGGTATCGAAACCATAATTGATCCCGCCTCTAATATCAGAATTCAATGAATCGCCGATTACTAGCACTTCTTCAGTTGCAGGATGTCCGGTGAGCTTTTGCACATAATCAAAAAAGGCAGCAGCTGGCTTAGCTACACCGATTTCCTCCGATATCACAATTGGGTCAAAGATCTTGTCGAGACCAGTTATATGCAATCTAGGAATCTGGACTTCCGCCAAGCCGTTTGTTATTATAGCTAGTTTATATTTGTCTTTGAGCTTAGCTAGTATTGATTCTGCTCCAGGTACATAAATAGGATTTTGGGAGATATGAGCAAAATAGGCCGCATTCACTTTTCTAGGGTCAATATCTAAACTTCGGTCATCAGCAAATAACTTCCACCGTCTAGTCCTTAGCTCTAAAGCACCTATCTGACCCTTTTCGAATTCTACCCAAACTGTATGATTTATATCAGAGTATATGTCATAGTCCAAATCGGTCATCGGCAAATCCATTTCCTTAAAAATATCAAAGAAGGCCAACTTAGACGCCTTAGAAAAATCTAAGATGGTATTATCCAAATCAAAGTATAACCAGGTATAATCAGCCATATTATTTAGGCAAGCGCATTACATGAAGGATTCTTTTCACTGACCATCCGGTCGCCCCATTTGCAGCTAGAATAAGAAGACCTCCACAAAGTGCCATATTGCGGCTAAAGTAAGTAATAGCCAAAGTCTTTTCGCCTACCGGGTCATTCCAGAATGAATACACTATTAGGGTAAAAAGAAACCAGTAGATAAAAAGAATCATAGCACCTACACTAGCGTAATAGCCAATTATAACCATTACCGATCCTATCAGCAGAAAGATTATCATTAGTACTATCAGTAGATTGGGTGCAAAAGAAATCCCGTAGGTCTCCAATGTCGCCCTTGTTTCTCCAAAATAAACTATGGTATCCACAGCCTCAAAGAAGAAAAAGAGACCAATAATAATTCGACCTAGTAATTCTACTACTTTCTTAAACATGGCAATTATAGAATAGGGGCTTTATAGATATGATATTGTCTTAGATATATAATTCCTTGGAGTCTCACAACTTATAATTGGAAATGGTGTTAAAATAAGGTTTGTAAAGAGAGTATTCATTGTTGAGATTCTTTTTGGTTTCATCTGATTTTACATACATTCAGTGCATCAAACTAGACCTAAGTTCCACAATTACAAGCAAATATGTGAGAGATGGCAATTATACGCAAATAATACCTTGGTAACAAATAGCCCTATTTTAGGGGGTTGCCTAAAGAATCCTTAATAATGTTGTTATGTCCGTGATCCTCCCAAACGGTCTGGAATTCAAAAACGCAAACAACCATTATTTCAAATGATTCATATCAAAGGCGTAATCAAATTAGAACCTTTTTTCAATAATCACATTTCCAAATCATGAACTATATTAAAGTAATCGCGGCCTACTTTTTATTTATGGGCACTACCCTAGCGGGAAACATAAACCCTGACTTTTTCAGCAAAACAAACGATTTCTTTCAAAAGCATGTCACAAATGGCTCAGTAGACTATGCCGCTGTAAAAAATGACAGCCAATTAGAAGAACTTATAGCTAGCATAGCAACTGCAGATCTCTCGGAGGCATCAGATGCGACCAAGCAAGCTTTCTATATTAATGCATATAACCTATTGGTTATCAATAGTGCAGCAAATGCATATCCTCTTTCTTCAGTGCAAGAAGTATCAGGCTTTTTTGATAGAAAAAAACATCTGGTATCAGGAGAGAAAATGACACTTACACAGCTGGAAAACAACAAGTTACTAAAGACTTACGGTGATCCTAGATACCATTTTGTATTGGTCTGTGGAGCTGTAGGATGTCCTCCGATTACTAACTTTGCTTATACTCCAGATTTGCTAGAAAAGCAATTAGACCAACAGACTGCTTTAGCGATGAATGATAATTCATTTATAAAAATCATGGAAGGCAAACTGGCAGTATCAGAAATATTCAAATGGTATACTGACGACTTTGGTGGAAGTAAAAAATCCATAGTCAAATTTATAAATGAGTATAGAGGCTCTATGTTACCTGAAAACGCTAAAGTATATTTCTATGACTACGATTGGTTACTTAATGATCAGTCACTTACTGGTGGCACTGGAAGTGCTGGCGCGACTAGCAATAATGCAAGCAGATACGTTGTCTCATCTACGATAGCAAAAGGTAGTACAGAAACAAAAATATTCAATAATCTATTCTCGCAGCAGACTGGTTCTCGAGAGAATCTTACTGATAGATCTACCTTTAACACAGTACTGCTAAGTTTCCTATATGGTGCAACTAACAGACTAAACGTAGGCTTCAGCACAAGATACAGAAGAGTCAGAAATGACAAATTGCCATCTAATCTGTTCTCTGTATTCGGTAATACTATAGATCAGGCAAATGGAGAAAGCCAGAGATCGGGTATAACCTCTATAGGTCCACAGATAAGATATGCCCCTGTTAAGAAATGGTCTAACTTTTCTATTCAGAGTCAGTTGCTTTTCGCTGTAGGAGATGATTTAGAAGGAAATGGTGTAGATCCATTTATCGATTGGACAGGAGCGACTTGGTGGACACAATTCTTCAATGATTTTGCCATAGGAGATAACTTTTCATTATTTACGGAGTTAGACTTCTTGATAGAAGATTTAGG
>CAYNJK010000006.1:0-3349 GCA_964397575.1 uncultured Saprospiraceae bacterium | reverse complement strand
TGGAGGTCAGGCTAATACCTTTAATCTTGGTCTAAGGTTCAATATATAGGAACCCATAAATGAGTCAATTTTAGTAAATTTGTGGGCTGAAAAATAAGATTCAGCAAAGTGAATTCATGGTAAATAAGTGGTTAGTCCTTGTCAGTTTTATGATCCTGTGTATTAGCGGGACATTGGCACAAGGTGATGCCAGAATACAAGAAGTAAATTTTGAAGGTCTAAAGAAAAATAAGCTTCCTTACCTTCAAAATATTGTGGAAGTAACGGAAGGCGATGTTATCGATTTTGAATCTATTTCAAATGACGTCCAGCAACTAAAAAACTCTGTGGGAATTGCTGATGCATCCTTCAGAGTAGATACTCTGAATTCAGATGTTACCCTTACTTATGTTACCGAAGAAAAAAAGACTTTGCTACCTATTGCAAAGTTTGGAGGTATCAGGGATAACATCTGGCTTCAGCTTGGCTTTGTAGATATTAATTGGTTAGGAACTGGACAGACATTAACCGCCCACTATCAAAACTCGGATGGAAGGCATTCGGGTCTAGTGTTCTACAGGGTCCCTAATGTACAGAATACAGCTTGGGGATATTCTGTAAGTCTTTCCAAATGGTCTTCTAGAGAACCACTATTTTTTCCTGAAGGCACTGTCTTTTACGATTATGATAACAACAGCTTAGCACTTACTGGAATCCGAAACCTCAATAAGCAAAACTTTGTAGAAGTAGGTGCCACTTATTTTGTAGAGACATACTCCATAAGCGAAGAACAGGAAATCATGGAACTCAATGGACCTAATTTAATCAGGCAGCCAAAATTTCTGTTTAAGTTAGAATACCAACTGGACAAGCTTGATTATCATTTCTTCTATATCAATGGTACGCATTGGACTTCGGCTTTCCAAAATGTATTAAATACTGTGGACAACACTTGGTTTCATAGTATAGAATTTCAGGGGCGAAAATTTTGGAGATTGGGTGAGAAGGGGAATCTTGCGAGTAGATTTAGATTCGCATTGTCTACTAATAATGATTCACCATTTGCACCTTTTGTAGCCGACAGTCACATAAATCTTAGAGGCGTAGGAAACAGAATAGATAGAGGAACTGCCCAGATAATTCTAAACTTGGAGCACAGATATACAATTTTGGAAAAAAAAGAATGGGCAGCACAAGCAGTCGTTTTTGCTGATCTGGGCACATGGAGAAACCCAGGTGGTGAGTTAAGAGATGTATTAGATCCCAATCAGTTCCGACAGTTTATAGGAGCAGGTTTTAGAATAATTAAGAACAGAATAACAGGAGCAACATTGAGAGTGGATTACGGTATAGATATCTTTAATACAGAACAGAGGGGTTTTGTCATTGGACTCGGACAATACTTTTAATATTTCTGAAAGACTATGATTAGAATTATTGCTTTTGCGTTAGGCATCTTTGCTTATACCGCGACTCTTGTCTCACAAAACGGGGACTCGAATTATCCTATTAATGGTATAAGTTTTATAGGCCCTACCTCAGGAGGTTATGATTACAATTCCTTTCAAAAGATAAAAACAACCAATTCTAATTGGGTCGCCCTGATACCAGGTGCTACTTTAGGAAGATCTACTCTACAAATTATACAACCAGACCTATCTTCCGAATGGGGAAGCACAATAGAAGCTCAAGTAGAGGGTATAAAACTTGCTAAAGAAGCAGGATTGAAAATTTTTCTGAAGCCGCATATCGTTTTGGAAAAATCTCCGTATGAATCTGCAGACTTTCTTAATAGTCTCTTATATGATTATGTAGACCGGACCAATTTTGCTATCTGGAGAGGTGATGTAATTCCTCAAAATGAAGCCGACTGGAAAACCTTAGAAGAAAGCTATGAGGCCTATATCATTGATCTTGCAGAGGTCGCTCAACAATATCAGGTAGAGCTGTTTTGCATAGGAACCGAGCTGAGAGAATTTGTAAGGCTACGACCTGATTATTGGAATAAATTGATAACGAAGGTCAGAAACATCTATTCTGGAAAGATCACCTATAGCGCCAACTGGGATGAGTATGAGCTAGTCCCCTTTTGGGATAGACTAGACTACATAGGAGTAGACGCTTATTTCCCTATAAATGAATCTGCAACCCCAAATGTGTGGCGGACTCTTATCAACTGGAAACCTATCAAAGGAAAGCTGAGGCTATTCAGCGAAATGAAGAACAAGAAAATACTGATGACTGAATTTGGATATAGAAGTATTTCTTATGCAGGCAAATCACCTTGGATACATAACAAGGGTGATGGCACACCTAATAACACCGCTCAAGCCAACTTATATACCGCCTTCTTCAAAACTTTCTGGAATGAATCTTGGGTAGTCGGTGGCTTTGCCTGGAACTGGATGCATAGTGCCCGGGTAATAGATACTACTGACTTTACCATGCAGGACAAAGAGGCAATGGAAATTATCCAAAAATGGTACAACTAAGACCCACCACTAAGAGTGCCAAGAGCTATCAGAAATAAAGGTATGGCATTATTAAATGCATGTATGAAAATACTGTAGCCTAGATTATTTCGCATTCTGATGTAACCTAAATATAAGCCAAGTATAAATTGTGGCAGAACCAAAAGAGGAGCCATCAGCCACATACTTCTATCTAGGGTGAAGTTACTGACATGCAGCATAGCGAAAATGAAAGCTGTCAGGTAAAAAATATATGGAAAAAACCTTTTCACGGCGCGGTGCTCTCTATTTCTATCCTGCTCTTTGAGAAAAATTATAAGACCTATGCCAAAACAAATTATAGGAGCAATCCATATTGGGTGCTCTTTTGCCCACTGTACTATAGATTCAAAGCCATCAAACGACACAGTTGTCATAGTGGCCACAGCGAACCCAACTACTGACACAGCAAGAAAAAGTAGAAATAGATAAATAAAATTCCCATAGCGCAAATGAAATCTGAACAAGAATTCTTCTATTATTGGAGCAATGATTACCGCCTTGACAAAAACCTCTAATAAGGAATTTGTATCTAGGATCTCCTTCATTACATGCGGGATATTCTCCAGATCAAAAAAGGAACTTATAGGCACAAATAACAGCATTTCCACAAGGAAGACTATAAGATAGAGTCTAATGACTATCGTAAAGTCCAATGGCTTCTCTCTAGGATAATCGAAAATTGGTCGTCTTAGGAAACTAAGAAATTCTCGAATGGCTTTTTCTAATCGCATATAAGGTATCAATAGTAAAGGTAGTACTTAATTCTAAGCAGCTAGAATCTACATATTAGTGACATTTGTATTTGTCAAGGGCAGTCTAATTAGCAAAAAAATAAGACCTTCGCAGCATGCAAGACA